>NZ_FUKP01000044.1:0-11363 GCF_900163825.1 Micrococcus lylae
CCTCGGAGTCACGTCCGTGGGTGCGCCAGCCGCCCCCGTCTGGGATCTTCCCGATCTTCTTCACATCCAGGTGCACCATGTGCCCCGGGCCGCGGGCGGTGATCTTCTGTGGTCGTTGGCGCAGGTCCTCACCCGTGGGCGCGAGGTCTCGCAACCGGGAGATGCCCAGCCGGTGCAGCCACCGTCCCACGGTACGAAGACACACCCGGTGGCCTTCGGAGGCGAGGTGGTGATGGATGCGCCGTGCGGACCACTTGCGCTCCCGCCGCAGGGCGTGGATCTGGGCGACCAGGACCGGATCGAGCTGGGCAGGTGAACGGTGCGGCCGGCTGGACCGGTCCTGCAGTCCTGCCTCGCCTTGAGCCTTGTAGCGGGCGACCCAGGTGGCCACCGTGGGCCGGCTCACCCGGAACTTAAGCGGCCACGTGTGCCTGCGGGATCCCGTCGTGCAGGTGGCGGTGGACCATCCTGAGACGGCCAGTGGGGGTCAGGGGTGCGTTAGCGTGAGTCATGAGCGGGTCTCTTCTGGCAGGTGGGTTGTTGAGGAACTTCCATCCTGCGGGAGAGGCCCACTCGTCTCATCTCAGCCCGTACCCCGTGGCAAGAATCTCATGACCCACAACAGCTAGAGCGAACCGGCTGCGGCGCCAAATCTCTTGTCGTGGCGTAGGCCCAACATCCTACGGCAGGGACCCGATCGTCACATCTCAGCCCGGAAGCGGTGTCAAGAGCCTCATGACCCACAACAACTAGCCGGTGGTCGAAAGGATGATGACGTGCTACATTGTGCTACAAGCACGGACGCCCCAAGGCCCTAGGAGCCTCAATGCCGCAGAGTCCTACCACCACGATTAGGATCCCGAAGAAACTTAAGGAAGAGGCGAATGCCATATTCAAGGAGCTGGGAATCACTATGAGTACAGCCGTGAATGCCTTCCTGGCGACCGTTGCCAGGAGTGGGGGAATCCCCTTCGACCTCGTCCTGAATGAGACAGGCCACGGTCGAGGTGGGGTCTCGGAGCAGTCGAGGAACCCGAAGAACGTGACGCTCAACCAAGCGTTCAGGGCGAGGCGGGACGAGTTCTACACCCAGTACGAGGACATCGAAAAGGAGATCCGACATTACCCGAACAAGTTCCGCGGGAAGCATGTCCTATGCAACTGTGATGACCCATTCGAGTCTGAATTTTTCCGCTACTTCGTCTTGAACTTCGATGACCTCGGACTCGCAAGACTGACGTCCACGTGCTTCGCGACATCGCCCTTCGCCGGGATGGATTACCCGCTTGATGCAGAGCATAAACGGCCCTACTTGGCAGTTGTGACCGAGGTGCCAAGCGGTGATATAACCATGCCGGACGGATCGCTCGATCTTGAGTCGATATTTGCCTTAGATGGCAATAGCATTCAACTGCTTCGAGGTGACGGAGATTTTCGGTCTCAAGAGTGTGTGTCGTTGCTCGAGGAATCCGATATTGTGGTGACAAATCCGCCCTTCAGCTTGTTTCGCGAATACATCTCTCAACTAGTTGATCACGGCAAAGACTTTCTGGTGCTCGGTAATATGAATGCCGCTACATATCGAGAAGTCTTTCCTCTTTTCCGAGAAAATAAGTTGTGGTACGGTGAATCTATCCGATCTGGTGATCGCAAGTTCTACGTTCCTGAATCGTACCCCTTAAACGCGTCCAACTGCGGGGTCGACGAGTCTGGGCGCAGGTACATTCGGGTAAAGGGAGTCCGGTGGTTTACGAACCTCGATAATGCTCGCCGGCATGAGGAACTGAAGCTTAAGTCATTTTTCACCGACTCTCGCTATCCTATGTATGAGAACTACAGCGCAATCGAAGTTGGCCGAACCATAGACATCCCTTCAGACTACAACGAACTAATGGGAGTCCCTATTACATTCTTAGACAAATACAACCCCGACCAGTTTGAGATCATCATGCTTGCTAATGGTAATGCACGAACCAACGTAGATCAGCGGACCCTTGAGGCCGTAGGCTATTGCCCCCATCCTGAGGACCGTGGAGGTGTCGGGATCGTTGGAGGGCAGCGTTGCTACGCGCGGATCCTGATTCGAAAGAGAGCCTCGTGAACTCGAGATTGCGCGTGCCCTGCACATACCAGGGCGGTAAGCAACGCGTCGCGAAACAGATTGCCGACGCCTTGCTTGTCGCGGCACCTTCGCTAGACAGCAACTTTTTGGACCTTTGCTGTGGTTCAGGCGCTGTATCGGTGGAGCTTGCCAACCGCGGCGTCGATCCTTCTCGAATCACAATGTTGGACGCAAGTTCATGGGGTACGTTCTGGAAGGCTATTGGGGAGGGAACTTTTGCAATGGACATATTCGATGCCTATCTGTCCGAGATTCCTAAGGACAAGCGCCTAGTCAAAACGCACATGGCCAATCTCGCTACCCAGCATCCTGGTACTCACGAGGCGGAAATCTATCCGGTTCTCCAATCCTGTTCCTTCGGCGGCAAGCAGCTGTGGCATGATGGTTACGAATGGCAGAACGCCTTCTTTCGGGACTACTGGACACCGACGGAAACGAGTGTGCGTCGAAGCCCTGCGAATCCGATGCAGCCCCGCCCTGAAGAACTCCGGCGCCGGGTCCTCGACCTGACGTCAGGCATGAATGGAATCAGGGGATTTCGCGCCGACATCTCTATGGTTCTGGACTGGACTATTCCAGCGGACACGGTCATTTATATCGATCCGCCTTACAAAGGCACGACAAACTACGGCTTCGGCTTCGATGTCCGTGAGATTGTGACGAAGCTTCGCGCTCGTACTGAAGCCGCGATATTTGTATCCGAAGGCGAGCCTCTCAGTAGAGACTGCATTCAGCTGATGGTCAGCGGTGGGAACGGTGGGATCTCTGGTCGCCGTCGTTCCAAGCATCGAGAATGCCTAAGTCGTGTTTAGATGTAGCCCAGTCGTCGTGCATTGGGTGAAGTACCGTTCAAGGCGACCACCCACGAATTTGCTTCCAATGTTATCTGGTCATTTAGGTCGATGACTGAGAGCTGGTAATAGTCCTTTCCGATGCGCGTGAAGGCTACGATTTTATGCGGTAAAAGATGTGATCCGTTCGCGGTCGCGGAGAATGCGTTCGTGATCCTCTTCGGGACAGATGAGGCGCCTTTGGGATTCGCTCCACCTTTAGTTGTTCCATTTAGCAAAAGACGCCAACTTCCGTTGTGGCTCGTGTAGGTGATTGTGTTCTTTTCGTAGTCCTCACCCTCAAAATTGACCGTGATCTCCTTTTTAGAATTGTGTGCTTTGGGGTCAACATCGAAGAAGGTAACTGCGCCCTTTATGCGGTCAGCCTTCTGCGGCAAGGCGAAGGCCGTCCCCTTCGCGTCCCCGGTAATAATCTTCGACTCCTTAGAAAGGTCCAGCTGATTACGTGATCCGCTAGTCATGGCGCCAGTGATGATCCAAAGTGTTGGGTCGTCCGTGGCGTCCGGGCTCAGAGGTGCGGCCGACGTAGAGACAACCTGGGTTGAGGGTGAGTTTGGAAGCGTGCGGGAAGCATTGCTTGTAGGGCTTGTGTGTCGAGGGGTTGCGGATGGGAACGGTACCTTTGGCCCGGGTGAAAAGAGTGAGCCGCTGGTTCCAGTGGTGGTCGCGATTCGGCTGCCAGGTTTCCGTTGAGGAGCTCGTGCCCCGATAACGGCTTCTTTAGTCACGTATCCTTCGTTCTCAAGTTCACGTACGTCATTCCTGCTTGTAATTGCACGGACCTGACCATTAAGGTTTTTCAGGCGCTGGAAGTATGTGTCAACGTCATTTTGTGTTTGTCGATGGTCGCGGTCTGAAAGATCAAGGGTCAACTGCAGGGAAGATTCATAGTTTGTCCACAGGCCGCCAAGGGTCAAGTTGTGAGAGCCGACTACCAGTTTAGACGTTTGGTCGCCCACGAAGTTATACAGCTTGGGGTGGAACGTCCGTCCGCCAGTATCGTGAGCAACCCAGAGCGAGTCGGTAACGTCTAGAAGGTTCATTAGGGCCTCATAGGAGGTTCCTTGGAGATCGATGCCCACCACCATCTCCACTTTTGCGCCTCCCGAACGGAACTGGGTGAGGGCGTCACGCAAGCGGGATACCCCACTGTTCTTTGCGAAGGCTACGGCGGCCGACAGGCGGATAAAGTTCCCTTGTGTGAGTTGATCAATCAGGTAGGGGCCCAGCTGGCGGTCGAAAGGTTGCCGAAGTAAGTGCATGAGCACACTCTAAGGGAGTCCAGCGTTCAGTGTCCTGCACAGTTCCTGATCAGACGTTACTTCGTAGTTGCGCTGGTTCCGTGAACAAGAAGATGGCGACGGTACTTCAGGGCGTCCTCGGGTTGAATGGGCGATTGGGTGCTCCTGTTGCTTGTGCCCGGGGCTTCGCTGGGTGCAGGTCACGGGATGGCTCGAGCGGTTCAAGCCATCCCGACGACGCCTCGGGGATAGCATTGCCCTCCCGCTGTATCGGTGTGGAGTCTGAGTCGCATTGCGGTGACCTCACGCCCAGTAAGGGCTTGCTACGCACCTCCGCTGCGGGTGCCGATCCAGGCCGCCGACGCCAGCCTCACCGGGCTGAGCCACTGACCTGCCCGCTGAGCCCCGGCACGGGCGTCCGAGCCGGTAGGCTGGTGGAATCATGGCTGACACCGACTTCTCCGCAGAGATCGACTCCCTGCGCCACACCCTCGCCTCCATCGAGCAGGTCTCGGACCTGGACCGCATCAAGGCGGACATCGCCGCGCTCGAGCAGCAGGCCTCCGCGCCCGACCTCTGGGATGACCCGGAGCAGGCCCAGAAGGTCACCTCCCAGCTCTCCCACCGGCAGGCGGACCTGAAGCGCATCACCTCCCTGGAGAGCCGCATCGACGACCTCGAGACGATGGTGGAGCTCGCCGCGGAGGAGGACGAGCCGGACCTGCTGGCCGAGGCCGACTCGGAGAAGGACTCCATCGCCAAGGCGCTGCAGGACCTGGAGGTCGTCACCCTGCTCTCCGGCGAGTACGACCCGCGCGAGGCCGTGGTGACCATCCGCGCCGGCGCCGGCGGCGTGGACGCCGCGGACTTCGCCGAGATCCTCATGCGCATGTACCTGCGCTGGGCGGAGCAGCGCGGCTGGTCCACCAAGGTGATGGACACCTCCTACGCGGAGGAGGCCGGCCTGAAGTCCGTGACCTTCGAGGTCAACGCCCCCTTCGCCTACGGCACCCTGTCCGTGGAGGCCGGCACGCACCGCCTGGTGCGCATCAGCCCCTTCGACAACCAGGGCCGGCGCCAGACCTCGTTCGCCGCGGTCGAGGTCGTCCCGCTCATCGAGGCGGACGACTCCATCGAGATCCCCGAGTCGGAGCTGAAGGTGGACGTGTTCCGCTCCTCGGGTCCGGGCGGCCAGTCCGTGAACACCACCGACTCCGCGGTCCGCATGACGCACATCCCCACCGGCATCGTCGTGTCCATGCAGAACGAGAAGTCGCAGATCCAGAACCGCGCCGCCGCCCTGCGCGTGCTCCAGTCCCGCCTGCTCCTGCAGCGCAAGGCCGAGGCGGACGCGAAGAAGAAGGAGCTCGCCGGAGACGTCAAGGCCTCCTGGGGAGACCAGATGCGCTCCTACGTGCTGAACCCGTACCAGATGGTCAAGGACCTGCGCACGAACCATGAGGAGGGCAACCCGTCCTCCGTGTTCGACGGCGCGATCGACGACCTCATCGACGCCGGCATCCGCTGGCGTGCCGCCCAGATCAAGGAGGCCGCCGAGCAGGCGTGATCCTCCCGGCGCGTCCGCGCCTGCTTCCCGACGACGGCCGGTCGCCTCCGCACGGAGGGGACCGGCCGTCGTCGTGCGGCCGAAGGGGTCCGGGTCGACGGAGGGGAGCGACGCGCAGGCCGCACACGGTGGCCGACCGGGTGACCCAGGTCATAGACTGGGAGACAGAATCCAGTTCATCCCGATTAACTGACAGCGGGGCCGGAGTGTGCGCCCCGCGGAAGTGGAGTCACCATGGCCGAGCAGAACGCCGCCCCCGCCCCGCAGCCGACCGACGCGGTGATCGTCGGCGGCGCCCGCACTCCGTTCACCCGACTGCTCGGCGCCCAGGCCGGCCTGGCCGCCACGGAGCTCGGCGCGCACGCCATCAAGCACGCCCTCGAGCGCGCCAGCGTCCCGGCCGCGGACGTGGACATGGTCTACATGGGGCAGGTCGTGCAGGCCGGCGCCGGCCAGAACCCGGCCCGCCAGTCCGCCCTCGCCGCGGGCATCGCCTGGGACGTGCCGGCCATGACCATCAACAAGGTCTGCCTCTCCGGCCTCACCGCCGTGATCGACGCCGCCCGCCTGATCCGCCTCGGCGAGGCGAAGGTCGTGGTGGCCGGCGGCCAGGAGTCCATGACCAACGCCCCGCACCTGCTGGTCGGCGCCCGCAAGGGCTACAAGTACGGCCCCACCACCGTCCTGGACTCGGTGGCCTATGACGGCCTCACCGACGCCCTGTCCAAGGAGGCCATGGGCGAGCTGACCGAGTCCGGCAACGGGGAGCGCGGCCTGGACCGCGCCGCGCAGGACGAGATCGCCGCCGGCTCCCACCAGCGCGCCGCCCAGGCCCAGGCCGCCGGCGTGTTCGACGTGGAGATCGCCCCCATGGAGATCCCGCAGCGCAAGGGCGACCCGGTGGTCGTCTCCAAGGACGAGGGCGTCCGTGCGGACACCACCGCCGAGACCCTCGCCGGCCTGCGCCCGGCCTTCGCCAAGGAGGGCACCATCACCGCCGGCAACGCCTCCCCGCTGTCCGACGGCGCCGCCGCCGTGATCGTCACCTCCCGCGCCTACGCGGAGGAGAGGGGCCTGCAGATCCTGGCCACCGTCGGCGCCCCGGGCCAGACCGCCGGCCCGAAGGACTCCCAGCTGCACTCCCAGCCGTCCGACGCCATCAAGGCCGCCCTGTCCACGCAGGGCTGGGAGGTCACGGACCTGGACTTCATCGAGATCAACGAGGCCTTCGCCGCCGTCTCCCTGCAGTCCCTCAAGGACCTGGACTACTCCGCCGAGCACTGCAACGTCAACGGCGGCGCGATCGCCCTGGGCCATCCGATCGGCGCCTCCGGTGCCCGCCTGGCCCTGACCGCCGCCCACGAGCTGAACCGCCGCGGCTCCGGCCGCGCCGCGGTCGCCCTCTGCGGCGGCGGCGGCCAGGGTGAGGCCCTGGTCCTGTTCCGCTGAGCGCGCTTCCTCCTGCGGCCGTGGGGCCGCAGGAGGACAGTGACCCACGACGGCGGCCACCCGCCTGACGCAGGCGAGCGGCCGTCGTCGGAAAGCATCCCGTCCGAGCCAGGAGGTCCCTCGACATGAGCGAGAACGCCACCACCCTGTCCCTGTCCGGGCGCCGTGCCGTGGTGACCGGAGGCGCCTCCGGCATCGGCCGGGCCTGCGCGGAGGCCTTCGCCGCCGCTGGCGCCGAGGTCACGGTCGCGGACGTCTCGGCCGAGGCCGCAGAGACGGTGGCCGCGGAGATCGGCGGCACGGCCTGGGCAGTGGACCTGTCCGAGACCCGGGCCCTGGACGAGCTGGAGCTGGACACGGACATCCTGGTCAACTGCGCCGGCATCCAGCGGATCGACCCGATCCAGGACTACGACCCGGACACCTGGCGCCTGATCCACCGCATCATGCTCGAGGCCCCGTTCCTGCTGATCCGCGCCGCCCTGCCCGGCATGTACGAGCGCGGCTTCGGCCGGATCATCAACATCTCCTCGGCCCACGGCCTGATCGCCTCGCCGTTCAAGTCCGCCTACGTGGCGGCCAAGCACGGCCTCGAGGGGCTGTCCAAGACCACGGCGCTCGAAGGCGGCCCGCACGGGGTGACCTCGAACTGCATCAACCCCGGGTTCGTGCGCACCCCGCTGGTGGAGAAGCAGATCACGGACCAGGCGCGCACCCGCGGCATCGGCGAGGACGAGGTCCTCGAGAGGGTCCTGCTGGCCGACGCCGCCGTGAAGCGCCTGGTGGAGCCGGAGGAGGTCGGCGGTCTCGCCCTGTGGCTGGCCACCGAGCACGCCGCGCTCGTCTCCGGCGCCTCGTACACCATCGACGGCGGCTGGACCGCCCACTGACCGAGCGGCCTCGCCTGCGGGCGCGGCCGCGACACCGACCCTGCACGTTCGGGCCGAGCCGGCCCGGGACCCTCAAGGAGGAGGACACATGAGTCTGGACAAGACCGTGGCGACCCCCGCGGAGGCCGTGGCGGACATCCCGTCCGGCGCCTCGCTGGCCGTCGGAGGCTTCGGCCTCTCCGGCAACCCGATCCAGCTGATCGAGGCCCTGCTGGACCAGGGCGCCGATGAGCTGTCGATCGTCTCGAACAACTGCGGCGTGGACGACTGGGGCCTGGGCATCCTGCTGGGTGCGCGCCGGATCGCCAAGATGACCAGCTCCTACGTGGGCGAGAACAAGGAGTTCGCGCGCCAGTATCTGGAGGGCGAGCTGGAGGTCGAGCTGGTCCCGCAGGGCACCCTGGCCGAGAAGCTGCGCGCCGGCGGAGCCGGCATCCCCGCGTTCTACACCCGCTCCGGCGTGGGCACCCAGGTGGCCGAGGGCGGCCTGCCCATGCGCTACGACGCCGAGGGCAACGTGGTGAAGGCCTCCGAGGCCAGGCCCACCGACACCTTCGTCCTCGGCGAGGGCTACGTGAGCGTGGACCCGGCCGAGAACCAGGTCTACGCGCTGGAGAAGTCCATCGTCACCGACTTCGCGCTCGTGCACGCCGCCAAGGGCGACAGGCACGGCAACCTGGTCTTCACCAAGGCCACCCGCCAGTTCTCCCTGCCGGCCGCCACGGCCGGCAGGGTTTGCATCGCGCAGGTCGAGGAGCTCGTGGAGCCCGGTGAGATCGACCCGGACGAGGTGCACCTGCCCGGCGTCTACGTCCACCGGATCGTGGAGGTCGGCAAGGACATCGAGAAGCGCATCGAGAAGCGCACCGTGCGCAAGGCCAAGGAGGAGCAGTCCTGATGAGCCAGACCACCAAGCCCACCGGCCTGACCCGTGAGGAGATGGCCGCCCGCGCCGCCCAGGAGCTGCCGGACGGCGCCTACGTCAACCTCGGCATCGGCATGCCGACCCTCATCCCGAACCACATCCCGGACGGCCGCACCGTGGTGCTGCAGTCCGAGAACGGCATCCTCGGCGTGGGCCCGTACCCCACCGAGGAGAACGTGGACCCGGACCTGATCAACGCCGGCAAGGAGACCGTCACCGTCAACCCGGGCGCCTCCTTCTTCGACTCCGCCCTGTCCTTCGGCATGATCCGCGGCGGCAAGATCGACGTCGCCGTGCTCGGCGGCATGGAGGTCTCCGCCTCCGGCGACCTCGCCAACTGGATGGTGCCCGGCAAGATGGTCAAGGGCATGGGCGGTGCGATGGACCTGGTCCACGGTGCCGGCCGCGTGATCGTCATGATGGACCACGTGTCCAAGGACGGCACCCCGAAGATCGTGGACCAGTGCACCCTGCCGCTCACCGGCAAGGCCGTGGTGGATCGCATCATCACCGACCTCGCCGTGATCGACGTGGTCGGCACTCCCGAGCAACCCGAGCTGAAGCTGGTGGAGTGTGCTCCCGGCGTCACCGAGGAGCAGGTCCGCGAGCTCACCGGCGCGAAGCTGAGCTGAGGACGGCCGCCGTCTCCGGCGTCACTCCACCGGCTGTGCCGTAGACTGATGCGTCCGCATGCCCACGCCGGGCATGCGGACGCACCCGTGTGCAGACCGAGCGGAAGGAAGGGAACCATGGGCAAGAACGCGAAGGGCAAGGCCGCGAAGCAGCCGGCCCCGGGCGAGCGCGTGGTCATCGCGACCAACCGCAAGGCCCGCCACGACTACACGATCTCCGACACCTACGAGGCCGGCATGGTACTCACCGGCACCGAGGTGAAGTCCCTGCGCGAGGGCAAGGCCTCCCTGGTGGACGGCTTCGCCGTCTTCTACCGGGACGAGCTCTGGCTCGAACAGGTCTACATCCCTGAGTACCTCAACGGCTCCTGGACCAACCACACCGCGCGTCGCCGGCGCAAGCTGCTGCTGCACCGCGCCGAGCTGACCAAGATCAGCCGCCAGATCATGGACCCCGGCATGACCATCGTCCCGCTGTCCCTCTACTTCAAGGACGGCCGCGTGAAGGTGGAGATCGGCATCGCTCGCGGCAACCGCGAGTACGACAAGCGCCACAGGCTGCGCGAGAAGCAGGACCAGCGCGAGGCCCAGCGGGCCATGCGGATCCGCAACCGTCGCGCCGGAGTGGCCTGACCGTCGTCGGGCAGCGGGCCGGGCGACGTCCGGACCGCACGGCCGCACGGCGAGGCGGTCACAGCACCCGCCGGCCCTGGGGAATGGAACCGGGGCGTGGTAGGTTATGGAACTCGCAGGCCGCATCAGCGGCGGCACTGCACAGTGGTGATTGACAACTCCATAGTGGGAGTCGTCCCCGACCAAGGGGCCGATCGGTTTCGACGATGCATGTCGCGACAGGGGAAGCGGGCCGAGGATGCAGAGTCATCTCGTCAACGCTCTCTGCACACCAATAAGTGCCGAATCCAAGCGCACTGACTTCGCTCTCGCTGCCTGATCAGTGATCGAGTCCGTCACCCCGAGGTTGCTATCGCCTCGGACCGTGGCGTCAGCTAGATAGCCACTGGGTGTCACCCTCGCCGGGGGTCGTGGCACCGACATCAATCCGGCTGGGCCCGGGCTGTCCGCCCGTCTGCGGGACGGACAGGGCCGAGCAACACCCGCAGCAGACTGCGCCCGGAGAAGCCCTGACAACACTGCATCGGACGCGGGTTCAATTCCCGCCGGCTCCACTCATCACACTCGGAAGGCCCTGGAACCCTCACGGTTCCGGGGCCTTTCCGCATGTTCTAGCGGATTTTGCCTAGGCCTGTCACTTGCCATCAATGGTCGCTGTCACTCAGGCCGTACCAGGTACTTAGACCACTGTCGGACACGGAATGAGGGCGGCGTGGCAAGAGGCAACGTACGAAAGACACCCCGGGGAATCACCACCCTGCCCAACGGCAGGTTCCGTGCCCGCCTGATGGTGGACTACGTGAACCACACGCTAGGCGCCTTTGATCGTGTCTCAGGCGCCGATGCAGCACTAGGTGTGATGTTCATGGACGTTGTTGCGTGAACAGCTGACAGGCGAAGGCCTCCTGTTGCGAGAGTGGAGTTGTCAAGAAACCGCTCACGCGAACAGAAGGCCTGTCAAGCTCCGGGTTTCATAGAGGCTCTGCTTCTTGGTTTTCGGGCGTGTCAACTTGTCTGTGTAAGCGGGGTGGTCACAGGTAGGGGTTGATCCGG
>NZ_FUKP01000070.1:0-1480 GCF_900163825.1 Micrococcus lylae
GCTAGGTCCTTGCTCGAGAGTGGAGGATTCAAGCCCCGTCTACACCCTCGATTGTGAAGAGCCCGTCTACACCCTCGATTGTGAAGAGCCCCTTTAGCAACACGCCCTAGTGGCGTGGTTCTCAGCTATGGGGCTAGCATGGGGTGAACATCACGAACGCGGGCCAGCGAGCGACGTCGGCAGCGTGACCGCGGAGACGGGTGTATTTCCTATCTTTTCTATGCCCCAAAGGATGGCTGGCATGAAGAATATTTTTCGTCCGGCAGTTGCTCTCATTGCCGCTGCAACCCTAATCCCGACTCTTACGGCCGCAGCTCCTCCACCCGGCTATCCATCCCGCCAGATCATGGGATATGCAACCGACACTTATGGAGCTTCTATTCCAATTAGACTGGGGTTCTATGATTCAGATGCCGACCGAGGATTTGGGAAGGACAAGGCTTATTACAAACACAATATTCGAAGTGTGAGTTCGATCCAGTTTGTTATCCGCAGTACAAACGCTGAAAAGCAGGGGACACAGAGGGTCTACCATGCTTGGGCGATCAAGAAGCGATGTGTTCGCGGGGTTTGCTGGGCAGAAAAGCAGATCAAGATACGCGGGGTCGCCGAAACCGCATATAAGAGTGTCTACTACAACCAGACTGTTGGCGGCAGGCTGGGTTCTATGACTACCTACTGCGAAGGAACAAAGTGGTGCCCGGATTGGGTTGACTATGCCTTGTCGGGAGGGGGTTCTACGACAGCGAGCGTAGATAGAGATTCTACTTCAGGCACGGATGATTCCGCCTCCATCGCGCAGAAGCTTAAGAGTGGCGAAGGTGAAGTGGAGTTCTACGAGCTGACTTATAGTGAACCGGGAGCCCCCGTCAAGGAAACATGTGATGAGGTTGTCAATCGCATCAAAAAGGACAACCGCTCGAGTTTTATTCAGGATTAGAAAGTGGCATCATGAAAGCGGTGAAATCAGCATATTCCGATGAATATAACTGAAGATTTCGAACGACAACTAAGGCCTGTCCATCTAAATGATCCAAGTGCCCGAATCCTGAGAGTAGAACTCGATAGCTCAGGAAGAGTGACTATGGTCATTGAGAGGGTGGCGAATATGGAGACTTTTGTAGTCGCTATAGAAGAGGACTTCATCAATCGTGTCTCGGAATACGAATCGTTCTCCGCGTTTGTCATTGATATGCTAAATACGCGCATCTTTGAGCCTAATGGCAAGGGCGCGCCTCCCAATGGCAGTGAGAATGAAAAGGTTAGATCCAAATATCCAAACGCGACATGGTTTAGAATATGACAGCCTCTCCTCCAATGGGTATATTTCTGCCCCATCTTGAGGCGATTCCCCATTCTGCCCATGGGTGTGAGGCCATCTCTTAGGGCGTGTTACTAAAGGATGGTCGCGAGCCAGTGCAGTGTCGCTGCGAGACTGAGCCCGGCGTGATAGTTCCGGGCGTACTTGTCCGAGCGCATC
>NZ_FUKP01000023.1:0-43954 GCF_900163825.1 Micrococcus lylae
GCTTGGGGGCAAGACTCCCGCTCAACGAGTGTCATCAACGTGATGGCCGGGTACAGCTAGGCTCGACGCTCATGAGCACCTCGCCCAGCCCCGCCGGCCCCCTCACCGCCGACTTCGGGCTGACCGAGGTGTCCGCCGACTCGCTCTCGCCGTGGTCGCCGGTGCACCGCGCCGTGTCCCCGGGCGGTCGCGCCGTGGTGGTGAAGAAGATCGCCGAGCGCGCCGACGCCATGGCCGCCGTGCTGCTGCACAACGAGTCCGCCTCCGCGCCCGGCCGCCTCCAGGATGCGGGGGAGTGGGACGCCTTCGCCCGCGCCTACCTCGCCCACGTGGACCTGACCGAGAGGGAGCGCGAGCTCTGGCCGCACGCCGTGGACCACATGCTGTGGGAGGAGGGCACCTGGGCCCTCGAGGACAACGACGCCGACGCCTGGGCCGACCCCCGCCAGGGCGGCTACCTGCGCGGTCTCACCGTCGCGACTCCGGAGGACTTCCCGCTGCCGCGGTGACCTCCTTGCTGCGGCCTGCCGGGTCTGGGGGCTGAGGTGGCCCCGGTCCTCGGCGTTGCGTGTATCAAAGGTGGGCTGAACCGGGGTGAATCGGGGCGATCCGACCCAGGTTTGATACACGCAAGGGCTGCGCCGGGGCCGTAGGGCGCCGTGGCGGCCCTGATTCACGTGATTCTCGGGCAAGGGGGTTGCATCCGGACCTAGGTACAAGGTGTACTTAGATACGTGACATCGCTTCCCGACGACGGCCCCGCGCCTCACGCAGACCACCGCCCCTGGCCTTCGGGCTGGGTCCGGGCGGCCCTGGAGCCCGCCATCCTGGGTGCGCTCCTGGGCGGGCCGCTGCACGGGTACGGCATCGGGCAGGTGCTCGCCGCCCGGGGCTTCGGCACGCTGCGCGGCGGCTCGCTGTACCCAGTGCTCGCCCGTCTCGAGGACGCCGGCCACGTCACCACCCACTGGGTCGAGGGGCAGAGCGGCCCCGGCCGCAAGGACTACGAGCTCACCGACTCCGGCCGCGCCGAGTACGCCGAGGCCGTCGCCTCGTTCCAGGCCCTGGCCGCCGCGCTCGCCGGCCTCGGCGACCAGGCCGACACGTCGGACGCCGTCGCAGGATCGGCCGGCGCAGGGGCTGCCACCACCGGCGCCACCGCTCACACCACCGGCACCACCGAGGAGGGGACATCATGAGCACGCAGGCAGATCGCATGAACCACCAGGACAGTCCTGCCCGTCGCGGCCGCATCGCCCGCCGTTCCGCCTCCGGGGCCTCCATCTCCCGCGCACTCCGCGACCTCGTGGACTCCTTCGCTGACGTCCGTGGCCGCGAGGAGGACGCCGACTGGGCCCGCCGGGCCGACGGGAACCTCGCCGTCGCACAGGTCACCCCTGCGCACCGTCACCGGCTGCTGGCCCGCGCCCACTCGGTCGCCGTCGAGGCGCAGGAGTCCCTGGACGAACTCTTCGGCCTGCCGGAGGACTGGGCCGCGGAGGTCCAGGAGGAGGCCGCCGCCGAGGGCACCTCGCTCACGGACTCCTCGGCCACCTCGGCAGCGGACGTCTTCTCGGTCGGCTTCGTGCTGGCCTCCGTCGCCTCCGTCCTCGCCCTCGTCCTGACCCTCATCGCGGACGGACTCACCACCGACCTCTCGCTGGGCCTGTTGCTGCTGCCGGCGGTGATCGGCCTCGGCGGCGTGGGCGTCTTCTGGGCCTGGGACAGACTGCAGCGCCGGCTGGCCTCGGTGGTCGCGTTCGGCGTGGTCCTGGTCCTGGCCGGAGCCCTCATCGCGCTGACGGCTCTGGTGATGCTGGCTCTCGGCGAGGTCCTCTTCGCCGGCATCAGCAGCTTCCTCTGGCTCGCACCCGCCGCGGTCTACGCCGCCCTGGCTTGGCTTGCCGCCCGGGCCCTCCCGGACGCTGCAGCGGACCAGGGTGCTACCCCGCAGACGGACGACGAATGGGCTGCCCGCCTCGCCTATCTCCTGCGCTCCCGCGCGGACGTGCCGGAGCACCGCGTCACGGAGGCGGTCGCGGAGGCCCGCGCCCACACCGCGGAGTCCGGCGCCACCCTCGCCGAGGAGTTCGGCTCCCCGGCCTCCTACGCCGCCCGCATCCCGCACGATCGCGTGCACCACGCCCGCAACCGGGCTGCCGTCCTCACGGTCGCCATGGCTCTGGTGGTGGGCATGCTGTTCGGCGTCCTGGTCCCGTCTGGGGACGTCTCCTGGGTGCACTGGCTGGTGGTGGCCGGCACAGCCGTCTCTACCGGCTTCGCCTGGGCCGGCGCCCGCTCCGCCGCTCGCGACGCGCGGCAGGCTCGCGCAGCCGGGGCGTCCGCCCGCACCACCACCGGCACCGCAGACACCACCGAAGGAGACACCCGATGAGCACCGCCGATGCCCGCATGGAGGACCTCCTCACCCGCTTCACCAAGGCCCGCGGACTCGAGTCGGACAGGCGCTGGGCCGAAGAGGCGTTCGCACGCTTCGTGCTGGACGACGTCCGGGAGAACGTGATGGTGCGGGAACTCGAGGAGGCGGTGGCCGTCGTCGAGGCCTCGGGCACGCGCCCGGAGAAGCTGTTCGGTCCGGCTGCGGACTGGGCCCGCTCCCGCCGGGACGAGCTGGCCGAGGACGGTGAGGCGGTGCTGGCCGTGGAGTCGCCGCTGACGTGGCGGGCGGTACCGGGCAACGCGCTGCTCATCAGTGCGCTGTTCTCGGTCCCGTTCGCGGTGGTCATGGCGTTCGACGGCCTCACCCTCGACTACTCCTGGCCCCACCTGCTGATGCCGCTGGTGCTGGGAACGCTGATGGCGGTGGTGATCACGGTGTGGTCGCGCACGATCCTGCGCCGTTCCTTCGCCGCGTCCGTGGGGATGACCGGTGCGGTCACGGTGTTCCTGGCGGTCGGTGCGGCGCTGCTGTTCACGGGGTTGCAGGACGTTGTGGCGTTCACCGGGTCTGTGGCGTGGCTGCTGGCCGTCGTGGGCGCCTACCTGCTGTTGGGGCTGCTCGGCTTCCGGCTGCTGCCGCGGGACGAGAACACCGGGGACGCCTCGGTCCAGGAGATTCCCGACGACGGCACCTGGGCCCTCGTGCTCGGCGGCACCCTGCGTGGTCGGTTGGGCTACTCGGACGAGCGTGCTCGGCAGATTGTCCAGGAGGCCCGTTCGCACGCGGAGGCCTCCGGCCGGACGCTGGCGGAGGAGTTCGGCACCCCCGCGGAGTATGCGTCCCGCTTGCCGGCGGACACCCGGCGCAAGCAGCGACTCTACGCGGTGCTGCTGACCGCCGTGGCCGCGTACTGGGTGGGGATGCTCGTGTTCGAGTGGCTCTCCCCGGAGGAGACGGTGCGGTGGTGGCGTGTGGCCGGAGCGGTGCTGTTCCCCGTGCTGGCCGGTGTGCAGTGGCGCGGCGCCGGCCGTGACGCCGGCTGAGGTTGGCGCTGAGGCGGCGGCGGGGCCGTCGTCGAACCTGCCGATGCGCGGTCGCCTCTGTGCGCAGGCATAGGCGGACACAGGGCCGCCCGCTAGGCTCACGCCCATGGAATCGTCACAGCGACGCACACGCCGTGCCCGACGCGGCGGCACCCGACGACGCCCCGGCTTCTTCCGGAGGCTGGTCGGGATCATCGCCGTGCTGGTGGGTCTGGCGGTCGCTGTCGGCGCGGTCTGGGTCCTCAAGGACATCGGCGACCCGCTGCGCGAGGCCGCGCTCGCCGAGGACTACACGCAGATCTTCGCGTGGCTCGGCGGCGGCCTGATGGCCTTTGTGGTCTCGCTGCTGCTGATCTGGGGCGGCATCCGCGTGCAGCGGCCGTAGGGGGAGAGGCGTGTGGAGCCGGGGCGCCGGCTGGGCCGGGCAGACGCGAAGAAGGCCTGTGGACAACTCTGCGGGCCGGCTGGTGACCTGGTTCACTGGTCAGTGACCGGGTGACGGGCCCGGTCCGTCTGACCGGGAGGGGACCCGATGCAGCAATCCAACGCTGTCGCGCGCCTTGAAGCCGACCGTGAAGCCGACCGCGAAGCGGCTCGCCAAGAGGAGAAGCCGGACGCGCCAGACGGGTACGACTGGGTCACGCCGGAATCGTGGGAGGAGCGGAGGTCTGCGGCGAGTGGCTGCAGGGTCTTCGGCTGGATCCTCATGGTCGGCACCGTGGTCGTCGGGGGCTTTGCACTGCTTGTCAACCTTCTGATGGGCTTCATGGCCGCGGCAGACACGGGCGACTGGTCGCCGATGGTCAGCCGCATTGCTCCGATCCTGGTCATCGGGCCGGCGCTGTTCTTCCTCGGGGTGCACATGACGGTCTATGCCCGTCGCTGCCGATGGCAGATGGCGTTCGCGGCGGAGACGGGGCTGATCCCCGTGGTGAAGGCGCGCTGGGACTTCGTGGTGTCACTCGGCGTCTTCGGCGCGACCCTGGGGGCGCTCCCGTTCGAGCAGACCGTGAAGTGGGCACTCCGTGTCGTCCAGGATCCGGAGAGGACTCTCTCACCGCTCGGCCTGGTGGTGGGCATCGGCATCCCGGTCCTCTACATGGGTGCCATGGTGCTGCTCATCCGCTGGGGGACTCGACGGCAGCGACGCTGTCCTCCGCTCGGCGACCGCGATCTCGCCGCCGTCGCCCCGCCTCCGTGGCTGGTGGCCGGGGCTGCGGGGCTGGAGGTCGCCGCCATGGTCGGCGTGATGGGCGCCGTGCGCGAGTGAACGCGGGCGCGGTGGCCGGCCTGAGCGCCCGCCTCCCATTTCGCTAGCGAAATGGGAGGGGCCCGACGGCCGGGATCAGAGGCTGTCCTGGTCCCGCAGGTCGGCCTCGCGGAGGTCGGCGATCAGCTCGAGGACGCGCTCCAGGAGCTCGTCGCGGAGGTCGGCCATCATGTCGCGGGGCACCTCGAGCACGGACGGCCGAGCGAACACGGGGATCTCGTGGCCGGGGTCCATCGGGTCGTCGGCGTAGGAGCGGCCGTCGTGGGGCCAGTGCTTGAGCCAGGAGAACACGGTCTCGTCGAAGGGGGCGTCCGAGCGGGGCTGGCCGGCGGCCATGTCCGGCTGGGCGCGCGGCCCGTCCTCCTCGTCATAGGCGGGCACGCCCGCCTCGCTGACTGAGAGGTCGTCCGCGAAGTGGATCTGCTGCAGGGTTCCGTCCTCGGCATCCCAGGCGGTGCGCATGACGCCGAGCTCGTTCCAGAGCCACGGCAGGGTGAGGCGGAGGGCCTGGCTGCGGGTCGGGATCCAGTCCTCGTCGGCGAGGTGCTCCCTGAGGGTGGCCGCGTAGGCCGGGGACGGGTCGAAGGAGCCGGTGCCCTGGGGGCGGTTGGGGTCCTCCGCATGCGTCTCGACGGCTGCCAGCACCGATTCGTAGCCCTGGTCGTCCCGGTGGTCGAACACGGAGGCGGCGAGGATCCCACGGTCTTGGGCCAGTGCGCGATGCGCCCCGGCGATCGGCTCGAACATGTGAGCGAAGGCGCGGATCGTGCGGATCTTGTCCTGGCGGGTCGGGTGCTTCGGGACTGAGCCGTCAGAAGCAGCGGCGCCGGAGGCGGCGTCTTTGAGAGTGGTGGGCGAGCGGCGGTCGGTGAGGTCACCGTCCATGCCGCCGATGGTCTGGAGCACCAGGAGGCGGCCGTCGAAGACATCGAACGCGGCGCGGAGCCGGTGGTCGGCCTCCTGCGGGTCCGCGCCCGCCTCGGCGAGGTCATGGGCGGCGCCCGTCAGGTCGATGGTCGCCTCCACGAGCCGGTCGGCCTGGGCGTAGGCGAACTCACGGCGGGAGACGCCGTTGTCCGACTTGGCGATGCGGATGGCCCGTTCGCCCAGGTACACCGCGATGATGATGGCGATGACGGCGGAGACGGCGGTGACGATGTCCGCGATGTCGATCGCGCGATCCCAGAAATCCATGGTCTGAGAATAGACCTAGAACTGCCCCGGTAGGGGCTGTCCGTGGACTGGGGTTGCGCGGCCGAGCTGCCGCTTCCCATTTCGCTAGCGAAAACGCCTAGGGGGTCTTGGAGCCTTCCGCCCCCTCGCCCGCCTCGAGCGCCAGCAGCCCCTGCGGGGTGAAGCTCACGCGGCTGCCGGGGCGGGAGTCGATGCGCCGCAGCACCTCCACCAGCCGGGCCCGGTACTGCTCGCGCAGCTGCTCGGGGTTGGCGGGGTCGGAGATGTGCCGGAACAGTCCGCGGGCGGTCTCGAGGTCGCGCAGCTCGGCATCGGAGATGCCGGAGTCGCCGATGAGCCGCACGCGCGCGTCGCACGCCAGCACCGCCTGCTTGAACGCGTCCACGGCCTGCCGGTAGGAGGCCACGTCGTCGGCGGTCAGCTGCCGGTCCGGCACGGACTCGATGAGGTCCCACTCGTCCGCGGCGCGGCGGGCGGCGCCGTCCATGGCGCGGACCTCGGGGATGTCCCGGTTGTGGAACTGCGGGTACTTCAGCTGCAGGTCGAAGTCCATGTCATAGGAGGCGACCTTCATGGTCATCTCCTGGTGCAGCCCACGCGCCTGCTCACGGCGGCGGGCCAGTGTGCGGTGTCCGTCCCAGCCGTCTCCGGCCGGATTCCCGACGACGGTCGCGCCCCTCCCAGCGGAGGGCGCCGTCGGAAGGTGAGGGGCCGTCGTCGTGGACGGGAGCGGTGAGTCACCGTGGGCGCCGGGGTCGAGCTCCCGCTGCCGGGCTGCCTCGAGGTGCTTCTTCCGGGCGGCGTCGGTGGCGTAGGCCGGCAGGGGCGGGCGCTCGGGGTGGAGGCGGTCGCCGTGGGGAACCTTGTTGTCCGCCCAGTGGCTGAGGTGGTGTTCGAAGTCGACCCAGGAGGCGAGGTCCTCCTCAGTGACGGGGGCCTGCGCGTCGGCGATGAGCCGTTCGGCAGTCGGGGTGTCATGGCAGTGGAGCTCGACGATCCGGACGATCTCAGCGACGGCCCAGCGGTAGTGCTCCTCGGTGCGGTCGTGGATGCGGCGGCGGCGCAGGTCGGTGACCTCGGACCAGGCGTGCCGGCCCGAGAGGTGGGCGGCGTCCAGATGGCCGCCCTGCCCTTTGGCGGCATTCAGGCTGCCGATGGCGCCGGTCTCCTCGATGTTGACGGCCGCCTCCTCGACCCTCGCGCGGCGGGAGGCCACCTGCCGCACCACCGTGCCGAGCACCTTGGACTCCTCGGAGGCGGCGGCGGTCTCGGCCAGCCACCAACCGCGGCGCCGTGCGGCGCGCACCCAGCCGGCGGCGTCCTCGTGGCGATCGTTCTTCAGGGCGTGGCGCAGCTCGCGCAGGGCCTGCCGGAAGTGAGTCTGCCCCTCCTGCCCCATGTGGACGCTGACGTCCAGGGCCGGCTTCTCCTGGAACTGCAGGCCGCCGTAGAAGCGGTGCTCACGCCAGTGGAGCACGGCGCCGATCCCCAGGAACCCGACCAGGGCGAGCAACGCGATCCAGATGACGATCTCCATGCAGGTCCTCTCTGCTTCGGGCGGCGGGGCGTGGCGGTGTCCGGCCGGGGCGGACACCACGAGTCTGCCAGGTGCGGCGGACAAGGCGAGGCGGACGGGAGGTGCCTGGCCCTAGGGTCGGAGACATGGGCATCCCGCCGTACCCGTCGCAGGGCTCGACTCCCGGCCCGTACCCGCAGGGGAGTACGCCCCGCATCCGCCGGGGCCTGCCAGGCCGGAGCCCGTGCGGGGGGACCGGCAGGGACGCGGGTCGCGCCGCCCGCGCCGCCCGCGCCGGCTGTCTGATCGCGCTGGGTCGGTGGCGCTGCCAGCGCTGCCGCTGGTGGGGTTCCTGACGTTCCTGGTGTGGACGAAGGGGCCGTCCGAGGCGGCGACCGTCTACTCGCTGATCACGGCCGGCCTGCTGGCGGTGCTGGTCGGCGGGTTCGCGCTGGGCCTGGTCGTCTCGTGGGGCCGCAGGGCGGTGCCGCCGCCGATGCCCGGTGAGTGGATGACCGCACGGCAGGGCCGCCGGGCCACGGAGCCGCCGCGGCGGGGCGTGAAGCTGGCGGCGTTCGTGTTCGGCATGGCGTGGGTGCTGTTCGCCGCGGGCTTCCGGGCGGTCGCGTTCCTGCGCGACCTGCTCCCCGGCGGGGGAGGCCTGCCCCAGGGCGCCGCCGAGGGGCTCGGCTTCAGCGTGGTGTGCCTGCTGCTCGCGGCCGGGCTGGCCGCCCTGGGCACGTGGTTGGTGCTGCGGCACCGGGACCGGCGGCCGCGGTGCTGACTTTGCGCTTGGGCCGTGCCGAGTGCTTCCCGACGACGGCACTCGCCTTCGTCTGAGACGTCCACCGCCGCGGGGCTGGCTTTCCACAGTGGCGCTGTCGTGTCCGCCGCCCTGAATAGTCTCATGAACCATGAGTGGGAACACCCGGAGCTTTCCTTCCAAGGGCGCGGTCCGTCGTGCAGGATCGACCATCCGCGCCTTTCAGCGAGGAGAAGCGGGGCTGCACGAAATGGACAGCGCGCTGACGGTCATCGAGGAGCACCGGGCCCGGCATGCCCTCCCGTTGGTCAAGGTGAACAACGGCCTCCGCAGGTTCTGCCGCAGTCTGGAGATCGACGGTGAGGTCACGCAGCGCCTGAAGAAGGTCCCGACCATCACGGACAAGCTGATCCGTGAATCAGGCTTGGACCTGTCCCGGATGCAGGACATCGGCGGCTGTCGTGTGGTGGTCAGTGACGTCCAGCAGCTCAGGCTCTTGGAAGCACGCATCCGGAAAACGTGGAGAGATCGCATCAAACGATCCAGCGACTATGTGTCCGAGCCACGGGAGTCCGGTTACCGGGCCGTCCATGTGGTCGTGGAATGGGACAGCTGTCTCGTGGAGATTCAGCTCCGCACTCCGCCGATGCACGCGTGGGCGCAGCTGGTCGAGCGGCTGTCCGGCATGACCAGGACCAATCACAAACAGGATGGGACGAGCATTCTGCAGAGGTACCTGGCGGTTGTCTCGCGGATAGACGCGTTTGCCGAGGGGCTGGCCCCAGAACCGTCTCAGGAGGACCTTGACAGCCTGGTCTACCTTGGAGAGGAGGCCATGCGTGTACTTCGCAAGGCTGGGCTCTGAAGGGAGGCGAACGGTGGAACCAGTGATCAACCACTACCTGCTCGTGTTCGACCACGCCCGTGACGAGCTGATCGATGTCGTTGAGTTCGGAACGGATGTGGAGTCCGCGACGGCGGCATACAGCGCCCGCGAACGGCAACATCGAGAGGACGGGCACATCGACATCGTGCTTGTCGGCTCGGACTCTCTCGAGACCGTGAAGATCACGCACTCCACGTACTTCGCCGGAGCCTCCAAGGTCGATCTGCGCAGCCTTCTTCGCCTGGACGAGCTCACCGCCCACCGAAGCTGAGCCGCCCGCTCACTCCCCGGTCTGCCCGTCGATCTGCTCGCGCAGCAGGTCCGCGTGCCCGTTGTGGCGGGCGTACTCCTTGATCATGTGGGTGAGGATCCACCGCAGGGATACGTCCTGGGCGCCGCCCCAGGCCGGGTGCGTGCGGGCGAGCGCTGCGGCCTCATCGTCTCCGAGCAGGTCTGTCACGATCGCCTGGGACTTCGCCACCGACTCCTCCCACAGTGCCCGCAGCTCGTCGGCGCCGTCCTGGTCCGCGGAGTGCCAGTCCCAGTCCGGGTCCGCGTCCCAGTCAACGTCCACCCACGGCTGCGTCGTCGGCCTTCCCAGCGCCGTGACCTCGAACCAGAAGAACTCCACGAAGGCCAGATGCTTGAGCATCCCGCCGAGGGACATGGTCGAGGCGTGCCCGTCCACCGTGCGGCGCAGCTGCTCGTCCGTGAGCCCCTGCGTCCGCCACCGGAACGTGGCCCGCTGGAACTCCAGGAACCCGAGGAGCGTGCCGGCCTCGCCAGCAGCGACGGCGGGTTCGGGCCGGCCGTGCTCGTCGAAGCCCAGAAACGCACCGTGCGGGACGGCGGGGACCAGGGGAGCGGGCTGGTCTGAGGAGCCCTGCCCCTCATTCCCGACGACGGCACTCGCCTCCGCATCGGAGGGCGCCTGGTTCTGGGGTGTGGTCATGGGGTGAGGGTAGATCAGTGAGCGGCGACGGGGGAGAGCTAGCTCACTATCGAGTCGGTTGTGGATGCAAGAATCGAATGCATGAGCGGATCGGCCTCGTCCTCGCAGAACCGTCAGAACGACCTCGTACCGGGTGTGTATGAACGACTCGAAACCAGGCAGGTTGCCAAGAACGTGGCGGAGGCAACGATGCTGTCTCCCACGTTCTCCACGGTGCCGGACGAAGCACTTCCTCAGCACCTGACCACGCACCTCACGGGCCTGATCCAGCACGCGTTCGAAGGCGCCTCGGCCAGGACACGTGAACAGCAATTGTCTCTGGCGGCACGGGTCGTTGACGCTCTCGGGGCGGACTATGAACTGGACAATCTCGTCGATGACGGCAAGATCCGTGTGCTGCACGAGCTGCGCCGGGCTCAAGAACCCATGGCGCCCCCGGCCGAACGACCTCAGACTCCGTTCTCTGATGTCGCTTTGCTGACGAATGGTCAGGCAGAACCCAGCATCGGTTCGGAGGTGAGGTATGAGTTGGCTTCCGCGGATCGTGTTGACCTGCTGTGCGCGTTCGTGAAGTGGCACGGACTGAATCGCCCCGGGTCTGGTGGAGGCTCTGATTCAACGGAAGGATGCAGAGCATGCCAGCACCACGGAAGTACCCCGACGAGCTCCGCGAACGCGCCACGCGGATGACCATCGAAGCCCGCCAAGACCCCGCCACGAGGTCTGGAGCGTTCCGCCGAGTCGGTGAGCAGCTCGGGATCAATCCCGAGACGCTGCGGAACTGGGTGCGCCAAGCCGAGATCGACGGTGGCCACCGCCCCGGGATCACGACCAGCGAGGCCTCTCGTGTGGCCGAGCTGGAGAAGGAGAACCGTGAGCTGCGGCGGGCCAACGCGATCCTGCGCTCGGCATCGGCTTTCTTCGCGGCGGATGCTCGAGACGCCCACAGCGCTGATCGTGGACTACATCGACGACCACAAGGACGAGTTCGGTGTCGAGCCGATCTGCGCCACACTCTCCGCAGCGGGCACGCAGATCGCACCGAGCACGTACTACGCCGCGAAGACACGTCCTGTCTCGGCCCGCCGTCTGCGCGATGAGCAGCTGCTCGCTGAGATCCGCCGGGT
This sequence comes from Micrococcus lylae, assembly GCF_900163825.1. Classification (NCBI taxonomy): domain Bacteria; kingdom Bacillati; phylum Actinomycetota; class Actinomycetes; order Micrococcales; family Micrococcaceae; genus Micrococcus; species Micrococcus lylae. The sequence continues at coordinate 11,153 of NZ_FUKP01000023.1, forward strand.
GCACGAGGCCAACTACGGGGTCTACGGGGCCCGGAAGGTCCACGCGCAACTGCGCCGCGAGGGCATCCAAGTTGCCCGATGCACGGTCGAGCGGCTCATGCGTGCCGCAGGGCTGCGCGGTATCAGCCGCGCGAAGGGTCCTCGCACGACAGTCCCGGGCCGGGGACCGGATTCTCGCGAGGATTTGGTGCAGCGCGACTTCACCGCGGCGGCCCCGAATCAGCTGTGGGTTGCTGACATCACCTACTGCCGCACCTTTGCCGGGTGGGTGTATGCCGCGTTCATCATCGACGTGTTCTCCCGCCGGGTGCTGGGCTGGCAGCTGTCGAAGTCGCTGCGCACGGACCTGGCGTTGGACGCGTTGGAGATGGCGTTCTGGACGCGTCAGCGTGCCGGCCAGGACGTGGCCGGGCTACGGCACCACAGTGATAGAGGAGCCCAGTACGTCGCGGTGCGCTACACCCAGCGGCTGGCCGAGGCCGGTGCAGTCGCCTCGGTCGGCTCGACGGGGGATTCTTACGATAATGCCCTCGCCGAGGCGTTCAACTCCCTGTTCAAGGCGGAGCTGATCCGGAACAGGGGCCCGTTCAAGTCCATCGAGGACTTAGAGATCGCGGTCGCGGAGTACATCGACTGGTTCAACCATCGTCGTGTGCACGGCGAGATCGGGCTGGTCCCTCCGGTCGAGTTCGAGGACGTCTACCATCATGAGAACCCCGTGCCGGCGCCTGCCGGGGCGGCACTTGCGAGCCTCTAACAAACCCGGGGCGATTCATACCGCCGGTGGCATCCTGAGCCCGGAACGAAACCCAGGGCACTTCACGGGGACGATGGTGGAAGCAGCGGTCAGCGATGGCTATCGCGTGCTGTGCATCGAGAAGGATGCGTTGTACGTTCCACTGGTTCAGTCACGGTTGGACCGTTAGCCGAGCCGTGGTCGGGGAGCTTCTGGCGACGAACGATCTTTGCCGTCTCGATGCCGTACTTTTGAATGGCGCCACGCCGTAGTTGTGAGTTCGGGGATATTCTGAGCTCATGTCCGTCTCTGAGTTGTCCGCGAGTACCCAGAACTATTTGAAGGCTGTGTGGGGTCTGACGGAGTGGTCGTCGGTGCCGGTGACTCCGACACTGATCGCGGAGCGAACAGGGTTGAAGCTCTCTTCGGTCTCGGATGCTGTCCGTAAGCTGTCGACGCAGGGTCTTGTCGAGCATGCTCCTTACGGTTCGGTGGAGCTGACGGAGACGGGACGCTCCTACGCGCTGGCGATGGTCCGTCGGCACCGACTGATCGAGTCATTCCTCGTCAGCGTCTTGGGCTACTCGTGGGATCAGGTGCATGACGAGGCTGAGCACCTCGAGCATGCGGTGTCAGATTTCATGATCGACCGGATCGACGAGTTCTTGAAGTTCCCCACCCGGGACCCTCACGGCGACCCGATCCCATCTGCTGACGGGACAGTGCACATCCCGGACGCGACGCAGCTGACCGGAGTCGGGGCGGGGCACCGAGTGGTCGTCGAGCGCATTTCGGACTCGGACCCAGCGCTCCTGCAGTTCTTCGAAGAGCATGGTTTCGTCATCGGATCAACACTGGAGATCGACGAAGGGGCGCCGTTCTCGGACGCATTGGACGCGCGAGTTGCGGGATCGGACGCCTCGGTAGCACTGGGCCGTTCGGCGACAGATGCACTCTACGTGTCTGTCGCGGCCAGTTGACGCTGTCACCGCGCAGCTTCGTTGTGGAGTGACGCATGGAGAACGGCTGCTCCGGCAGGGAGTAACGTGCCGTGCCATTGCGCTGTGCGGGCTTCGATAATGTCGACTTCCGCTGTGCTTGCCCGAATGTGTAGGCGTGTGCCGGGGCGAAGGCGTCGCTCGTCGAGGAACGCCAGTGTTTCGACTGGTGCATCGGCGACGCGTGTGATCCTCACGGGAACCCATCGACGGCGTGCGAGTTCCCACAGAGGGGTATCTTGATGGGATTCGATGCGACCGTCTGCGGTGGGGATGGGGTGCCCGTAGGGGTCGTGGGTGGGCTGGTCGAGGGCAGCTTCGATTCGCTGGAGGAAGCGGGGTGAGCTGCTGGCTTCCAATGCGTCGGCGTTCGTGGCGAGTTCACTCCAGGGCAGACTGAGGACATCGTGGAGGAAGCACCGAAGCATCCGGTTCACCCGCACTGCTCGCATCGTTTCGAGGTGTCCCGCTGGAGTAAGGAAGATGCTCTTGTACCGTTCGTGGTCGGCGAGACCGTCATCGACGAGTCGCTTTACCTGTTCGGACACGCTCCCCGGCACGAACCTCAGCACACGGGAAAGACCTGTGACTGTGACCGGAGCGTCACTGGTCTCGGTCAGGGACCAGATCGCACGGAGATACCGTGCTCTGGTCCCTGACCGGTCGCTCTTGCCGCGCGTGCGGGATGCCTTCTACTGCGCGGAAGCGAGTGCGCGTCTGCGGCGTGTGCTCACGATCCGGGTCCCGATGAGCCCGTGCCGGGGGCTGAAGAGGTAGACAAGCGCGAACACGGCTCCCTGCGCGAGGACGACCATGCCGCCGGAAGCGGTGTCGAGGTAGTAGCTCAAGTACAGGCCGATGACAGCGCAGGCTGCGGAGATGGCGGGAGCGATAAGGAGCATGCGCCCGAACCTGTCCGTGAGCAGGTATGCGGTCGCTCCCGGGATGATGAGCATCGCCACGACCAGGATGACGCCCACGGCCTGCAGGGCGACGACGGCGGTGAGGGCGAGGAGGCCGAGGAGAGCCGCGCCGAGGATCTTCGGGTTCAGACCGATTGCGTGGGCGTGGGTGGGGTCGAAGGCGTAGAGGGTGAAGTCGCGGCGCTTGGTGACGAGGATCGTGAAGGTGATCGCGCCGAGGATGATCACCTGAATGAGGTCGGCCCAGGACACGCCGAGCAGGTTGCCGAAGATGATGTGGTTCAGGTCGGTTTGCGACGGCGTGACGGAGATCAGCACGAGCCCCAGAGCGAACAGTGTCGTGAACACGATTCCGATTGCGGCATCTTCTTTCACTCTGCTGGTGTCTCTCACCGCACCGATGAGGGCGACAGCGAGGAATCCGAAGACGACCGCTCCGAGGGCGAACGGCGCCCCGACGATGTAGGCGAGGACCACTCCGGGGAGGACGGCATGGGAGACGGCGTCGCCCATGAGTGACCAGCCGATCAGGACAAGCCAGCACGAGAGCACCGCGCACACGATCGAGGCGATCAGGGTGGTCGCGAGGGCGCGGACCATGAAGTCGTAGCTGAGGGGTTCGAGGAAGAACTCGATCAGGTTCATCAGTTGTCGCCTCGGTTCAGGACGTCCAGGCCGAAGGCCAGGGCGAGGTTGTCGGGTTGGAGTACCTCGTCGGGGTCGCCGTGCATGAGCACGCGCCGCATCAGAAGCACGGCTTCGTCGGCCAGGTCGGGCAATGCGTGGAGATCGTGGGTGGAGACGAGGATCGTGGCCCCGCCGTCGGCGAGCTCTCGTAAGAGCCGGGTGATCGTGGCCTCGGAGCGTTTGTCAACGCCCGCGAATGGCTCGTCCAACAACAGGATCGTCGCGCCCTGAGCGATGCCCCGAGCGACGAACGCGCGCTTCTTCTGCCCCCCGGAGAGCTGCCCGATCTGCCGGTCGGCGTATTCGGTCAGTTCGACCCGTTCGAGCGCGTGGTCGACGGCGTCATGGTCGACTTTTCTCGCGTGGCGGGTGAATCTCATGTGCCCGTAGCGTCCAGTCATGACTACGTCGCGCACCGACAGGGGGAACGCCCAGTCGACGTCTTCGCTCTGGGGCACGTAGCCAACGGTCCTGGCCTTGCGTGCTTTCGTCGGGTTCTCACCGTTCACGCGTACGGTTCCGGAGTCGGGGCGCAGCAGCCCCATGATGGTCTTGAACAGGGTGGACTTCCCGGATCCGTTCATGCCCACAAGCCCGCATACACGTCCGGATTGGATGTCGAGGGTGGCGTGGTCGAGGGCGAGGACCTCACCGTAGTGCACGGTGACGTCGCGCACGGAGATCGCTGTCTCCATCAGTTACCTCCCGTCAGGGCATCGATGATGGTGGTCGCATCGTGACGGATCAGCTCCAGGTAGGTGGGGACCGGGCCGTCCGCCTCGGAGAGGGAATCGACATACAGCACACCGCCAAAGGCGGCATCGGTCGCTTCGACGACCTGCTGCATCGGGGCATCGGACACGGTGGACTCGCAGAACACCGCGGGTACATCGTTGTCGCGCACGAACTCGATGGCAGAGGTGATCTGCTGAGGCGTGGCCTGCTGCTCGGCGTTGACCGCCCAGATGTACTTCTCCGTCAGTCCGGCATCCCGTGCGAGGTACGAGAACGCGCCTTCGCAGGTGACCAGTGCCCGTTGGTTCTCGGGCAGGACCGCCAGCTCGTCGACTAGCTCGTCCTGCACTGCCTGCAGCTCGGCCTTGTACGCCTCGCCGTTGACCTCGTACTCGGCTGCGTTCTCAGGGTCGAGGTCACTGAAAGCGTCGACCATGTTGTCGACGTAGATCTGCACGTTCACCGGGCTCATCCAGGCGTGCGGGTTCGGCATACCCGCGTAGGCGTCCTCGGTGATGTCGATCGTCTCGACGCCGTCACTGACGACGACGTGAGGCACATCCAGTCCCTCGACGAACTGACCGAACCATGCTTCGAGGTTCATTCCGTTGTCGAGGATGAGCTCCGCCTCCGACGCTCTTCGAATATCTCCCGGGGTGGGCTCGTAGCCGTGGATCTCCGCCCCCACCTTTGTGATCGACTCCACCCGCAGGTGGTCGCCCGCGACGTTCTCTGCGATGTCCGCGAGAACGGTGAATGTCGTCAGCACCACGGGACGCTCGTCGTCCGCTCCTGCATCGTTCTCGCCGGATGTCGCGCAGCCAGCAAGAGAGAGCGCGAGCACGGATGCTGTCAGAAGCGGCAGGGCACGGCGGGGAAGGAAGCGGGAGTTACGTGGCATGGATATTTCCTTAGTTAAGCGGGTGGCGTTCATGTGAGTGGTGGAAGCGGAGGGCGAGGTGTTGGGGGCGGGCCAGCGCGATGGGATGCGTTGATGAAGTGGTCGAGCTTGTCGGATGCTTCTCCGCGCAGGTACACGCCGAGCATGCGCAGGAGGTTCAGCGTCACCGCTTCGGGGTCGGAAGACGTTCGCAGCAGGCGACCGGCAGCGTCATGGTCGGCTTTTCGCACGGACTGAAACAAGGTGATGGCCTCCAGCCATGCACCCTCACTGCGCTGATCGGTGTGCGTTCGTCTCATAGCCCACAGCATAGTGTTCGGCATGCCGTAGTTTCAAATGGTGGCGTGTCGTACATCTGTACACTACATTGATGTTATTACTAAATACGTTGCTCCAAGCACTGGTGAGGCACAACATGTAGTGGTTGCTGGCGGGGTGCGTCGCACCCGAAGAGCGAGGAGGATCGCCATGCCAGCCCTACCCGAGTCCCGGGGGACTGCTGCACGAATAGGTGACATCTGATCTGGCTTGCCCGAGCGGTGGGCCTGGAAGGATGTTGCTGTGCCTAAGCCCTACCCGAGCGAGTTCCGTGAAGATGTTGTGCGCGTCGCGAGGAGCCGCGAGCCCGGCGTGACCATCGAGCAGATCGCGAAAGACTTCGGAGTCCACCCGATGACGTTGCAGAAGTGGCTGCGCCGCGTCGACATCGACGAGGGCGCGAAGCCCGGCCAGACCCGGACCGAGGCTGCCGAGATCCGTGAGCTGCGGAAGCGGAACCGGCTCCTTGAGCAGGAGAACGAGGTGCTCCGCCGCGCGGCGGCGTATCTGTCGCAGGCGAACCTGCCGGGAAAAGGTTCTACCCGCTCGTGACGGAGCTCGCCACCGCAGGGATCCCTGTGACGGTGACGTGTCGGGTGCTCAAGCTCTCCCGCCAGCCCTACTACCGGTGGCTGGCTGACCCCGTCACCACGAGCGAGGTGGTGGAGGCGTATCGCGCGAACGCGTTGTTCGACGCGCATCGTGATGACCCGGAGTTCGGGCACCGGCTCCTCGCCGACGAGGCCCGCGATGCCGGTGAGGCGATGTCGGATCGCACCGCGTGGCGGATCGCGTCCAGCAACGGCTGGTTCAGCGCGTTCGGGAAACCCAAGCGCGGCAAGCACCGCCGGCCCGGCCCTCCGGTTCACGATGACCTGTGCGCGGTCGTCGATGAGCACGGCCGGACCCGGCACGTCTTCGCCGCCGATGCGCCGAACGAACTGTGGTTGACGGACATCACCGAGCACAAGACCGCCGAGGGCAAGCTGTACCTCTACGCGATCAAGGACGCGTACTCCGGTCGCATCGTCGGATACTCCATCGACTCGCGGATGAAGTCCCGCTTGGCCGTCCAGGCGCTCGAGAACGCCGTCGCGATGCGCCGTGATGTCGCCGGCTGTGTGGTCCACAGCGACAGGGGCAGTCAATTTCGCAGTCGGAAGTTCCGGCGCGCGCTCACCCGTCATCGCATGGTCGGAAGCATGGGCAGAGTCGGCTCGAGCGGAGACAACGCCGCCATGGAAAGCTTCTTCGCGTTGCTGCAGAAGAACGTCCTCGACCGCCGCTCCTGGACCACCCGTGATCAGTTGCGCATCGCCATCGTCACCTGGATCGAACGGACCTACCACCGCCGCCGACGCCAGGCCCGCCTGGGCCGTTTGATCCCCATCGAGTTCGAGACCATCATGAACACGGCCGTCGCACTGGCGGCGTGACTACAACCTGTCACCTATTCGTGCAGCAGTCCCAGGTGACACAGTTGCTCGAGTGCTCGCTCGATGCGTCACGCACAGTGCCTGAGACTCTCCAGCTGCCGCGCGAAACGGCCCTCATGAGTCATGCGCATTACAAGCGAGAGGAGATTCTTGCTGGGCTCGACATTGCGACATGGGAGAAAAAGCAGAGCGGACACCGTGAGGGCGTGGCATGGTCGCATGTCTACTCGACCGACGCGTTCTTGGTGACGCTCAAGAAGGACGCCACGAGGTTCTCTCCGACCACCATGTACCGTGACTACGCGGTGAGTCCCTCCCAGTTCCACTGGGAGAGCCAGAGTGGGCTCGGTGCGAAGACGCAGACTGGACAGCGGTATCTGGCTAAGGAGAAGGGGGCAACGAACACGCTGATGTTCGTGCGGAACACCTCTTCTGACGAGATCGGCGACGGCGCGGCATTCCTGAACCTGGGAACCCTGCAGTTCGCGCAGTGGTCCGGAACCGAGCGCCCTATGCAGATCACGTGGGACTTGGATCGCCATATGCCGGCCGAGACGTTCCTCCAGGCAAGCGCGGCTCGATGATCAACAGATAACAACGTTGGGGGCATCAACGCGACGGAGGGGCCGACGAGCGAACGAGCAGTTGGGTTGAGAGAACGGCTGGAGCCCGAGCGGGAAGAGCATCAGCGGCAGTGGCACCCACGACGACCAATAACGGCTCGCCGGCACCCCATCCCGTCCACCCCGCTCCGTAGACTGATTCCCGGATGTGACGCCCGCGACAGGTCCTGGGAGGTGGGGGATGGGAAGCTGCGCCGCACGGTGGACGGCCCTCGCCGCCGTCCTCCATTCCGTCCGCCCCGACGTGGACCTGGATGTCCTGCGAGGACTCGTCATCCTCCCGGTCATCCTGTTCATCGGCCTGGCCGGCCTCGGCCTGCAGACCGTCCTCCGGGCCCGGCGCACCCGCGGCGCCGCCCAGGGCCGGGGCACCTTCGGCAACACGTCGAAGGGACGACGACGGCGCACCGACGCACCGGACTGGACGCCCCCGCACGGCGCGAAGCACGCCGCACCGCCGGCCACCCACACAGGGAAAGAGGAGAGCCCACGGGGAGCGGCCGTCGTCGGGAAGACGGCGGACGCGAGCTGGTACCGCAGCCACACCGACGACCCCAGCCTCGGCCTGCGCCACCGCCTCTGGCTGCTCGGCCTCGCCCTCTCCGCCGACGGCGCCCATGACCTGCCCTCCGGGCGGAAGGCCGTCACCGCCATGGTCCAGCACACCCACGCGGTGGAGGCCCGCACCGGCGGCGTCCGTGAAGGCCTCCGGCCCGGCCGAGCCGCCCGGGAGGCCGCACGGGCGGAGGACCTGCAGGCCCGTGCCGAGCAGGCCGCGCAGCTGATCGGAGACCTCGTCAACGAGGGCCACAGGGCACACCCGCCCGTGCACTTCGATCCCGAGGTGGCGGATGCCGGCTGGCAGTACGCCGGCGTGCAGGAGACGGGCACCCCCGCCCGGCACTGGGTTCGCCGCGCCGCAAGGAGGTCGCCATGACTCGCGACCCCCGCGGCCGTCAGTTCGACCGCGGCTTCGCCTCCGCCGTCTCGGGGAGGACCGACGCCGAGAAGACCGACGCTGCCGAACGCCGGCGCACGCTCATGGAGGACGACGGCCTGCTCCGCCACTGGGCCGACCTCTTCGTCTTCACCGCCCGCCGCGCCTGGACCGGCGCGCTGATCTGCGCCCTACTGCTCGGCGCGCTCGCGGTTCTCGGCTGGAAGGCCGTCAGCGCCGAACCCGAACACACCGCCACCATCACCGTCCAGGGCGAGGACACCACCACGGGCATTCGCCAACAGACCGTGGACGAGGTCACCGGCGGCGAAACCATCCCGTCCTGGCGGCAGCTGGACGTGCTCGTGCTCCCCGAGTACCTGGACGACGGGCAGCAGGACGCGGCCCTCGGCGACTACGACATCATCATGTCCACCAAGCCCGATGACCTCCCCGCCCACCTCGGCTACGCCAAGGACGAGGCCGGGCTCCTCATGACGGCGCAGATCGAGGACGCCCTCGACCATGATCGGCGGACCCCTGACGTCTTCGCCGCCCAGCTCGAGAGCCGCTACCTCTCCGACCTGGCCCGCGGCATGGGCCCCACCGCCGTGGTCAACGTGGTCCGGGACCTCGCCGACCACGGCTACACCGGCCCGCCACGAAACCTGCTCACCTGGTTCGCCTGGGGCATCGTGCCGCTGATCGGCATGCTCGTCTGCGGGGCCGCGGCCCTGCGCTTCGGTGCCCGCGAACGCAGCGTGAAACGCGGCCTTCAGCGCGCCCAGGCCGCCCTGGCGCGCACCATGCTGCAGGAGCAGGCCCTCAGCCTGTCCGAGGCGAGCATGGCCGACCGGGGCGAGCGCGCGCGGGTGCGCGCAGGACGCCGACGGCTGCACGCGTACCTCGAGCGGGCCGCCCGGCAGGAGCGGACCCTCCAGCGCCGCGTGGACCGGCTGGGCGAACGCCTGCCGATCCCACGGAGGTCCGCGGACACCATCGCCCAGGACAACCGCGACCATGTCCACACCCGCTCCTGGCGGCAGCTGGCACAGGAGACCGGGGATCTGATCGCCGAGACCGAACGGCTCAGTGTCCAGACCGAGGCGCTCATCGTCTCCTCGGGCATGCTCGCCGGCATCGCCGGCCCGCAGCGCGTCCTCGACCGGATCCTCGGCCCCACCGCCACCGCTCTGCTCCGGCTCAAGGCCCGGCTGCGGGACGCCCCCGCCGAGACCGTGGCTGGCACAACCCTCACTGCCCTGGACGACGCCCACGCGGACCTGCTCGCCCTCGCCCAGGGCGAGGACCTCGCCGCCGGCACCGGGCACTGGAGCGCCGCCGGCGCCGGGCGCTGGAGCGCCGCCGAGGACCGCCTCACTGCCGTGCTCCGTGACGTCGCCGGCCAGCTGCGCCGCTACCCGGTGCCCCCGAAGGCCCGCGACGAGGAGCCGCCCGAGCCGGAGGAGGAGACCGCGGCACGCCGCGAGTTCCGCGCCGGCCTCGGCCTGCGCTCGGACGCCGGCCTGCGCGACGCCCTCGCCGACGCCGACCACGCTGCCCGCACCCTCCTCGGACCCCGCGTCACCACCCTCGACGCCCGACCCGACCCCCACGACGAGGAGCGACGGCAGCGGCCGGCGTGTGCCGTCGTCGGGAGGGAGGCGGTGCCACCACGCCGACTGCTGGCCGGCACCAAGGCCGTCACTGCCGCCGGCCTCGGCGTCCGCGGGTGGACCGTCGCGCTGCTCCTGGCCTGGCTGCTCGCCTCCGTTGTGGCCGACGACGTCTACGAGCGGTACGGAAGAACCGACCTCGGCCCGCAGGTGCAGCAGCAGGCGCTGCAGGACGTACGGATCGACGGGCCGGGCGACGGCCTGGAGCCCGAACGGGTCAAGGAGATCCTGGGCGAAGACTTCCCCGGCGAGATGGAGGTCGTGGTGGCTGTGCGGAAGGCCGAGGAGTACCTTGAGCCACAGCCCGTGGGGCCCGGCGAGGACCCGGACGGCGAGATCGATCCGGCAGCCGCCCAGGAGGGCGTGCGGCGCATCATGGGGGAGATCGACGGCATCGGCGGCGGTGCCGGCGGCGAGGTGCGCCCCGCGGCCATGGTGGTGCCGGTCTACGTGTGGGAGGACGGCATGCAGCAGGTCGGCTCCGCGCTGACCACCCTCGAGGGGCCACGGTCCGTGCAGGGTACGGCGAACCTGACGCGGATGCGCACCGCCGAGGAGCCCGACGAGATCAGCAGACTGGTGGCTGACGAGGTGCGTAAGGCCGGTGACGAGCTCGCCGACATCCCAGTGCGTGCCACGGAGAGCTTCGACGTCGGCGGGGAAGTGCTGACGAAGCGTCTGCTGACCTGCGGCATCCTCGCCGGTGCGGCCGCCCTGCTGATGGTGCTCGACGCGCTGACCGGGCGGGCCGCCGGGCTGCGGTGGCTCGGAGGGATGGGCCGTGCTGGGCGCAGACTGCGCCGCGTCATGCGGCGGGTGGAGAAGCTCATGCTCGGCCTGGACCGGTCCCGGATCGACGCGGTGGCCGTGCTGGGTGCCGGACCTGCGGGGTCCGTGAAGGAGGCCGGGCAGCGGCTCTATGAGCGTGAACTCGTGGCCGCCTGGCGTGAAGGCCAGATGCTCGCCGAGACCTCCGTGCCGGAGCGGGCCCGTGGCGGATTCACCGCGCGAGTGGCTCGGCTCGAGCGGACCGTGGCCGTGCTCGAGGCGCGGGGCGAGGGCGTGGTCGAGTGGGCCGAGGGCGTGGCTGGGCGAGGCGAGGACGTGGCTGGGCGGCGCGAGGACGTGGCTGGGCGGGCCGAGGAGGTGCTGGAGCGGTCCCTGCGGCACGCCGCGGTGTGAGCGGCCGCGGGGTGGGGCGGAGGTGAGCGGCGCGGCGGAGAAGAGTGAGCGTTCGGTGAGCGGCCGGGCGAGACGAGGCGGCGGTGAGCGGCCGGGCGAGGCGAGGTGGAGGTGAGCGGCCGTCGTCGGGAAGCGTGCGCTTCGGCGGGCGGGGCGGGGCGCGATTGTCTGTGTGCTACGGGTCGGAAAGATGGCGCCAGCGGCGCTCTTTCCGACGCTGCGGATACAGAAGGACCGCCCGCTCCGGCGTCGGCCGGGATTTTGTGGACCTCGCATGGACCCGGCCGCTCTCCGCACCCGAACGGCCGCTCTCCGCACCCAACCGGGACTGGAAGCGGCCGCTCTTCTCCCAACGCTGAGGCGCCGGGACGCTGACTGCTGGACCCGGCGCCGGGCCCTGCCTAGCGTGTGGGCCATGGACGCCATGACGCACCCTCTGCCCCCGTTGAAGGACCTCGTGGACCGCTGGGCCATCCATGCCGCACAGATCCAGGCCTCGTTCCCCGGTCGCCCCATGATCGAGGGCAACCAGTTGAGGTCGGACGACGGTGGCGGCAGCTGGGCCACCCTCGACGTGGTGGACGCCGACCACGCGGTCCTCCGCGCCTGGGACCGCGACGACTTCCGGGCGCCCGAGGTGCCGATCGGTCCGGAGCTGGCCCAGCAGTACCCGGCCTGGTCGCACCCGTACCTGCCGAACGACGGGGACCGCGTGCCGACCCACCTGCTCGCCGTGTGGAAGGACGGGACGTGGCGTTCGGCCGGGCATGAGGGGATGTCAGAGGACTCCCTCGACCACGTGCTGCCCATGCGGTCCGTCAGCGCGATGGCCACGTCCCTTGCCGACCTCGTGGAGTCCTACGAGGGGGACAGCGACGAGGACATCGACGACGAGGCCCTGCCGCCGGAGGAGGACGAGGTCGCCGCGGCCTGTGCACTCGGCGCGGGCATCGACGCGGGCACCCTGGCGACGCTGCTGCGCCACCCCGGCCTGGACGCCGAGGCCGGCGCCGCCGAGGCACGAAAGTTCACCGACGTGCTCGGCTGATCCGGGGAGAAACGGGACCGGCCCACATCCAGCGCCAACACACCAAGGGGGCGACGTGCTCGGCTGATCTGGGCGGGACCGTCTGTGTGCTGCGGGTCGGAAAGACGGCGCTGGAAGCGGGCATTCCGACGCTGCGGATACAGCTTCGGATACAGAAGGCGGGTCAGCGCCGTCACGGGCCCGGGGTAGCCACCCCTCGCCGCTCACCGCTTCCGGTACAGGCCCTTCTTCTGGAACACCGGCTCCGAGGTGACCAGCATGCCCAGGGAACGGAAGATGCCCTCGTCCACGCTGCCGAGGATCGTGGTGGTGTGGACGTCGCAGCCGTTCAGCTCGCCCAGCCGGTCCAGCGCACGGCGGGCCCGCTCGTCCGTGGCGGCGGAGACGGACAGGGCGATGAGCACCTCGTCCGTGTGCAGGCGCGGGTTCGAGGACCCCAGGTGCCGGACCTTCACCTCGGTGATCGGTTCGATGGCCGCGGGGGACAGGAGCGTGGCCTCGTCCTCGATGCCTGCCAGGTGCTTCAGCGCGTTCAGCACCATGGCCGCCGAGCATCCGAGCAGCGGCGAGGTCTTGCCGGTGATGAGCGTGCCGTCAGCCAGCTGCAGGGCCGAGCCGGGCTCGCCCGTGCGGGCCTGGACGGCCAGGGCGGCGTCCACCACGGGACGGTCCGCGGAGGACAGGCCCAGGCGGGACATCACCAGGGCGATGCGCTCGGAGACCTCGTCGTCGTCCCCGGCGATCGCCTCGGCCACCACCGCCTTGTAGTAGCGGCGGATGACCTCCTGCTCGGAGGCGGCGCGGCAGGCGGCGTCGTCCACGATCGCGTGGCCGGCCATGTTCACGCCCATGTCCGTGGGGGACTTGTACGGGCTGGCGCCGGTGAGCTTCTCCAGCAGGGCGGCCAGCAGCGGGAACACCTCGACGTCCCGGTTGTAGGAGGTGACCTGCTCGCCGTAGGCGGCCAGGTGGAACGGGTCCAGCAGGTTGATGTCGTCCAGGTCCGCGGTGGCGGCCTCATAGGCCACGTTCACCGGGTGCTCCAGCGGCAGGTTCCAGATGGGGAACGTCTCGAACTTCGCGTAGCCGGACCGGATGCCGCGGGCATGGTCGTGGAACACCTGGGACAGGCACGTGGCCAGCTTGCCCGAGCCGGGCCCCGGGGCCGTCACGACGACGAGGTCACGCGAGGTCTCCGAGTACTCGTTCCGGCCGAAGCCGTTCTCGGACACGATCCGGCGGGTGTCCTGCGGGTAGCCCGGGATGATGCGGTGGCGGGCCACCTTCATGCCCAGGCGCTCGAGGCGCTCCAGGAACGCGATGGCCCGGTGGTTCGACTCCTCCAGCTGGGTGACCACCACGTGCTCCACCAGGAAGCCGCGCTCACGGAAGACGTCCACGAGGCGGAGCACGTCATCCTCATAGGTGATGCCCAGATCCGCGCGGACCTTGTTCCGCTCCAGGTCCTTCGCGTTGAAGCAGACCAGGATCTCCGTCTCGTCCTTGAGCTTCTCGAGCATCGCGATCTTGTTGTCCGGGGTGAAGCCGGGCAACACGCGGGAGGCGTGCAGGTCGTCGAAGAGCTTGCCGCCCATCTCCAGGTACAGCTTTCCGCCGATCTGATCGCGGCGGGCCTGGATGTGCTTCGACTGCAGCTCGATGTACTTCTCGCGGTCGAAACCGAGCCGCCGGTACGCCGGCGGCTCGGGCGGGGTCTGCGGAACGTTCGCCGGAGTGTCGGCCGGGGCAACCCCGGCAGGGTGCGGGGCGGAGACGACGTGGTCAGACGAGCCGGTCATGGGACATCAGGCTAGCCGACGGCTCAGCGGTCCTCGCCGTCCGCGTCGCGCTTGACCCAGTCGTCCTCGGGGGCGTCATAGGAGCGGGTCCAGCCGGTGCGCGGATCGGTGACGTCCATGATGCCCGTGGCGGCGTCCAGGCGGGCGACCCGGCCGGATGCGCGGTCGAGCACCGTGATGCTCTCCGTCTGCGGGTCGTAGTCCTCCACGTGCACGCGGGAGGCGTAGTCGTCCGAGGTGACCGAGAGCTCCACGTCCGAGTCCCAGCCGTCCCAGCCGTCCTCGCCCACCAGATGCGAGTCCGCGTGGACCTCCTGCCGGGGCGCGTCGTGCGCGGTCGGACGGGCCCCCTGGCGCGGGTCCCGGCCGGCAGGCGGGACGATCGGGATGTCCCGGGTGTAGACGTCCTCCACGGCGTCGTAGTGGAAGCCATCGGGGGCCGGAGCGGCAGCGGCCTCACGCTCGGCGACCTCCTGCGCCTGCGCCTGCGGCATCGGACCGTAGACGCGGCGGCCGATGCGCATGCGGTGGCGGGCCGCCTGCTGCGCCTGCACGGCGGCGGCCCGCAGCCGGTCGATGGAGTCCCGGTCCATGGAGATGTCCGCGCCGGGCAGCCTCCACTGGTAGCGGTAGCCGAGCATGCGGATGGTGAAGATCAGCGCCGCGATGAGAAAGCCGGTCACCGCGTTCAAGGCGCCCTGCAGCCCCACGGTGACGGCCACGATCGCGCCCACGACCGTCGGCATCGCATAGATGCCGCGCGGGTCGAACAGCGAGGGGACCTCATTGGCCACGATGTCCCGGAGCATGCCGCCGCCGAGCGCCGTGACGGTCGCGATGACCACGCAGGCCACCGGATTCGCACCGGTCTCCAGGGCGACCATGGCGCCGGTGACCGTGAACAGGGCGAGGCCGCCGGCGTCGAACAGGGTGATGGTCAGGTTCAGCCGATGCGGGGCGATCGCCTTCACATAGACCAGCAGGGACACCAGCACCGGCGGAGCCAGGTAGATCGGATTGTCCAGGGAGGCCGGCAGGCCGCGGTCCAAGAGGATGTCCCGTGTGAAGCCGCCGCCCAGGCCGGCCAGCAGGGACAGCGCGAGCGAGCCCACCAGGTCGAACTGCTTGCGCGAGGCCAGCAGCGCCCCCGAGGTGGCGAAGAAGAAGATCCCGATCAGGTCCAGGGTCGTGAGCAGCCACGGGGCATCGGTGAGGGCGTCGAAGAACTGCTGCACGTCCACGGGCTGCTCCTTCCGTCGGGTTCGGGGTCCACCGGCCATTGTGTCCGGTCCGTGTCCGGTCCGGCACTCACAGGCCATTGTCCCGTGAAGCGCGCGGGGGGCGCAGCGCGGGCGAGGTGCAGGTGAAGCGCAGGTCAGGTCTAAGTGAGGCTCGGGCGTTCGGGGAGGAGCCGTCGTCGGGACGCGGGGATCAGGTGCGGGGCTTGGCGACCGACATGGAGGTGGGGATGCGGTCGCGCTTGAAGGTGATGTCCGTGTAGCCGTGGGGCTGCGGGTTGCCGTTCTCGTCCAGCGAGACGAACACGATCTTGTCGATGGTCAGGATGACCTCGCCGGTGATGATGTTGCGGACCTTCGCGCGCATGGTCAGTGAGGTGCGGCCGAACTTCACCGCGCGCAGGCCCATCTCGATCATGTCTCCCTGCCGGGCCGAGGACACGAAGTTGATCTCCGAGATCAACTTGGTCACCGAACGCGGATTCCCCATCTGGATGATCGCGTAGATCGCCGACTCCTCGTCGATCCAGCGCAGCAGCGAGCCGCCGAACAGCGTGCCGTTCGCGTTGAGGTCCTCCGGCTTCACCCATTTGCGGGTGCGGAAGATCATGTCCTCGTCCGTGGTGGTGGAGGCTGCCGTGGCGGAAGCGGCGGCGTCGGAGGCGGCGTCGTTCTCGGCGTTCATGGGACCAGAGTAGCTCTGCGGGTCGACCGACCGGACGGTACTCCGGACTGTGGGCTGAGGCCTCCCGCGGCGGGGTCCGGTGCGCGAGCCGGCGAGGGGGTTCGGCGGGGTCCGGTGCGCGAGCCGGCAAGGGTGGTGCGGCGGGGGCGGAGCAGTGGCCGCGGAGCTGGCGCTTGGCGGGATCGACGGTTTGTCACCGGATCGCAGAGAATCTCTGCGGTTCCGTGACAAACCATCGATTATCAGCCCCCGGCCACTCAGCCCCCGGCCACTCAGCCGACCCGGCCACACGAGCCGCAGGCTCAGCCGCGCGCCGGACCGTGCTCCTTCGCCAGGTCCGCTGCGATGCCCACGTAGGTCGCCGGGGTCAGCTCGAGCAGGCGCTGCTCGGCGCCCTCGGGCAGGCCGAGGCCCTTCACGAACTCGCGCATGCGCGCCCCGTCCACGCGGTGCCCGCGGGTGAGCTCCTTGAGGCGCTCATAAGGGTTGTCCAGACCGTCGGCGCCGCCCAGTGCCTCGGCGCGCATCACGGTCTGGACGGCCTCGCCGAGCACCTCCCAGTTGGTGTCCAGGTCCTCGGCGAGCACCGGCTCGGCGACCTTCAGCTGGCCCATGCCCTTGGTGACGTTGGACAGGGCCAGCACCGAGTGACCCAACGCCACGCCGATGTTGCGCTGCGAGGTGGAGTCGGTGAGGTCGCGCTGCCAGCGGGACTCCACGAGCGTGGCACCCAGCGAGTCCAGCAGCGCGCAGGAGAGCTCGAGGTTGGCCTCGGCGTTCTCGAAGCGGATGGGGTTCACCTTGTGGGGCATGGTGGAGGAGCCGGTGGCCCCGGCGACCGGGACCTGCGCGAAGTAGCCGATGGAGATGTAGGACCACACGTCCACGCAGAAGCCGTGGAGGATCCGGTTGAAGCGGGCGATGTCCGCGTACAGCTCGGCCTGCCAGTCATGGGACTCGATCTGGGTGGTCAGCGGGTTCCAGGTCAGGCCCAGGTGCTCCACGAAGGTCCGGGCGATCTCCTGCCAGTCCGCGTCCGGGGCGGCGGCCAGGTGTGCGGCGTAGGTGCCGGTGGCGCCGTTGATCTTGCCCAGGTACTCCTGGGCGGCCACACGCTTCACCTGGCGGCCGAGGCGGTGGACGAACACCGCCATCTCCTTGCCCAGGGTGGTGGGGGTGGCCGGCTGGCCGTGGGTGCGGGACAGCATGGAGATGTCCGCGGCGGTGGCGGCCATGGCCGAGATCGCCTCGACGGCGGTGCGGGCGGACGGCAGCCAGACCTGCTCCACCGCGTCGCGCACGCCGACGGCGTAGGCGAGGTTGTTGATGTCCTCGGAGGTGCAGGCGAAGTGCACCAGCGCGGTCTTGTCGCCCAGGCCGAGGGCCTCCAGGCGGCGGCCGATGAAGTACTCCACGGCCTTCACGTCATGCACGGTGACCTTCTCGATCTCCGCGAGCTCGGTGACCTCCTCCGGGCCGAAGTCCGTGACGATGGCGCGCAGGCCGGCCTTCTGTTCCTCGGCGAGCGGGGCCAGGCCGGGCAGCACGGACTTCTCGCACAGGTGGATGAACCACTCCACCTCCACGTGGATGCGGTTGCGGTTCAGGGCCGCCTCGGAGAGGTGCTCGACGAGGGGCTCCACCGCGGCGCGGTAGCGGCCGTCGAGCGCACCGAGGGCGATGCCGGAGGGGCCCAGCGGGCGGCGGTCAGCGGACAGGGAGGCGGAGGGCTGGGTGCTCATGGGGTCATTCTTCCATCACGCGCACGGGCGTGGGCGCGGGTGTGCGGCGCTGCGGATGGAGGCACGACGACGGCCGCCCACCTCGCGTCCGGACGTCGCCTCTGCGGCGTCACCCATCCGCAGGGGTCCCGGCCGCGACCGCGTCCTCCAGGACGGCGGCCAGGGGCCCGGTGACGGCCTCCTCGCGATGCTCATGCGCCTGCTTGACCGGCCCGGTGCCCTCGGCCGGCGGCACCACAGAGACGCCGACGGCCAGCACGGTGCCGTAGCGGCCCACCACGGCGTTGACCTCGGCGTCCGGGTGATAGGCCAGCGCCTTCTGGAACCGGGCGCCGTCCACGTCCACCGGGACGCCGGCGGAGTCTCCTGAGCCTCGGTTGCGCAGGTCTCCGCACCGGTCCTGGATCTCGTGGAGCAGCAGGCCCTCCCACGCCGCCGCAGACTCCATGTCCGGGGCGACGAGCAGCCCGACCATCTCCTGCGGCGGCTTCCGGACACCTTCGAAGGAGACGGTGCGCCGGGCGATCGCTGCCCGGGTGCTGTCTGGGTCTGCCTCCTCGAGCCGCTGCGCGAGGTGATCGGCGCACTCGGGATGGTCCTGGTTCACGGACTCCTCGGACTCTTCGCGGGGGATCTCGGCGAGCTCGGAGGCGGCGTCGGTCTGCGGGGCGTCGAAGCCGTCGGCGTGGCGGCGGAGGATCCGGTCCACCTCGTCCTGGGGGAGGGTGAGGGCGGGGTTGCCGTCGTCGGTGGGGTGTTCGTGGCGGTGGCCGGCATCGTCCGCGGCGGCCCGGGCGGAGTCCACGGTGGGCGTCTCGGCGACGACGCCGCGAGCGCGGGAGTCCTCGTCCGTGAGCAGGTCCAGGACGTCCGTGCTCTGGGCGTGCACGTACTCGGCGAGGCTGCGGACGGTCTCCTCGTCTTCGGGGTCCGGGTCGCTGACCTTGCCGCCGGTCTGTGAGAGGGAGGCCTGGTGGAGGACCAGGATGTTCGCGTCCGCTGAGTGCAGCTCGACGGCCAGCTCGTCGATCCCGTCGACCTTCTTGCCGGTGGCCATGCGGACCCGTTCGCCGTCCCAGCCGACGGTGTCGAATTCCGGTGTCTGGAAGTTGTACTCGCAGGAGAGCCGGAGGCCGGTGAGGGCGGCCTCGAGGCTCTCACGGGCGGTGGAGTCCTCCAGGACGTAGACCTCAAGGGTGCCGCTGCCGGTGTAGTGGGTGCGCGAGGCGTCCAGGCCGTCGACGGGCTGGGTCCCGGCGGTCACCGCGGTGACGCCGTCCTCGCGGAGGATCTGGGCGGCGTGCTCGCCGAGGGAGCGGCAGGCCAGCGGGTCCTCGACCTGGGACGGCGGGTCGAAATCCGCCAGCTGTTCGGCCTGCTGTTCGAGGCGCAGCTCGTCCGTCCAGGCGCGGTCCGGGTGCTCCTCGATCAACGTCCCCGCGTCCTTCCTGCCGGACCCGAGCAGGGCGTCCAGGACCTGTTCACCGTCCACCTCGTGCACCACCGCAGCCGGGTCTCGGGTGGGCTCCGGCGCCGCCGTGGTGGGTGGGCCGTCCGGCTCGCGGCTTTCCGTGCCGGCGGGTGAGCAGCCGACCAGGGCCAGCGCTGCGGCGACCGCCCCGGCGGTGAGGACGGCGGCACGGCGAGGGTGCGGCCCGTCGCGCTCGGAACGGAGGATCGGCAGCGCGCGCATGTCCACCACCGTACCGCGCGGTGCGGTGGCGACTCAGTCGGACTCTCGGCCGGCGTCCACCAGCCGCAGGAACCGGCCGATCAGCGGCAGGTCGGCCGGGTTGGTCGGCAGCGCGTCCCCGAGGACGGGGGAGTGGACCAGGTACGCCGCCCACTGCCCGCGGGAGACGGACACGTTGAGACGGTTCCGATTGAGCAGGAAGTCCAGCCCGCGCGGCACGTCCTCGGCGGAGGACGCCGCCATGGAGACGATCGCGATCGCGGCCTCCCGCCCCTGGAACCTGTCGACTGTGCCCACGGCGGTTCCCTTGAACCCCGCCTCGTCCAGAGCTCGGCGGAGAGTGGCCACCTGCGCGTTGTACGGGGTGATCACGATGATGTCCGCGTCCTCCAGCGGCCGCGGGCCGTCCTTCTCACCCGGTGCAGCCTTCGGGTCCTTCGTCCAGGTCCGCCCGATGGCATCACGGACCAGCCGCACCACCTCGGCGGCCTCCTCCGGAGAGGCGTCGTCGTTGCCGAAGTGCTCCACCGGCACGGGGTGCAGTCCCGGGGCGATCCCGTCCAGGCACCGGCCGTCGGTGATGTCCTGCTTGGCACCGAGCTGTCCGCCGTAGGACAGTGCGGAGACTGGTTCCGTCAGCTCAGAGTGCATGCGCCAGGTGGTGTCCAGGAAGAAGCCGAGTTCTGCCGGCAGGACGCTTCCGTGGTCACTCATGAGCCAGCTCAGCGCGGCCTCGTCCACCGGTGCCGGATGGGTGCCCCTGCTGACCTGCGGCAGCTGCTGCGGGTCGCCGAGCAGCAGTACGGTCCGTGCCTGGGACGCCGCCGCGAGGGTCATGGCCAGGGAGTACTGTCCGGCTTCGTCGATGACCATCAGGTCCACGGGCTCGGCGTTCTGGTGGGCGAAGGTCCATGCGGTGCCGCCGAACGCCGTCCCCGGGGCGCCCATCGGACGGGCCTCGGGGTGGCCCGTCCACGTCCAGGCGGCATCGGGATCGAGGGGATGGCCGTTCCTGGGAGCCTTCGTGAGGCTCCGCTGGTCCACGCCCACGGAGCGGAGCTTGGTCAGGAAGTTCTCCACCACCGCGTGCGACTGCGCCACGACGCCGACACTCCAGCCGCGGTCCATGAGCGCCTTCACGGCGTGGGCGCCGGTGTGGGTCTTGCCGGTGCCGGGCGGGCCCTGTACGGCGACATAGGAGCCCCGGGCGGACTCGATGGCCTCCACGAGTGCCTCATGGCCCTCCCTGCGTACCCGCGCCACGTTGCCGCCTTCGACCGTCCCGTCGACGCCGGAAGCGGACCGCAGCTCGCGGGAGATCTCGGCGACCGAGCGCTGCCGGGTGCGGGGCAACCGGCGGGCGAGCAGGTCGACGACCGCCGCACTGCGCAGGCACGTGCTGGTGTCGTCGTCGCCGGCAGCAGGGACCACAACGCCGGCGTCCTCGGCTGTGGGGAGTCGGCCGAGGAAGAGCGCGACCCGGGCGAGATCCCGGATCCGCCTCCTCAGGGTGCCCGTGCGCACGAGGTCATGGCGGAACGCGGCGATCGGCCTCTCGTCGTACCCGCCCGCACCCTTGGTGAGCGTCTCGGACATGGTGACTTCGGAGAGCCCGTCCGGCCGGTCCTCCACGTGTTCCACGATGGCGTAGGCGACCTTGGTGTCGAACCACCGGAAGGCGTTCGGCGCGAGGACGGCGTTGGGCGGAACATCCTCGTAGACCGTGGTCAGTTTGGCGCCGGACTTGACCTCGGTGCCCGCGTCGAGGCGGGCGAGCACCGTGATCCTCCGGAAGTTGTTGCTCTTGCCCGGTGGGACATGCCACTGCTCGCAGTCGAGGATCTCGTCGAACGTGCAGTTCTCGCGAGGATCCGGCCACTCGTCCAAGGGGGTGATGCCGCGGTCGAAGTAGGCCCACCACAGCGGCTTGTTCTCGCGCAGGAAGAAGCCGAGAGCGGCTGCGAGCAGGACCAGGCCGCGCTCTTCGTCGTCCAGCAGGGCGAATGCGGGCAGCGGGACCTCCGGATCGGCGGCGGCCTCGGGACCGAGCGCTGACGTCCTGACGAGGTCCAGCAGGCGATCGGCCAGGGCCGCGTCGTCCTGGGCGTCGGCCTCTCGACCCTCGGTGCGCTCCTCGAGGGGGCCGCTCCCGCCGCCCGCACCGGGCGCAGAGCCGTCCCCGCCGTCCGTCCCGGCACCGCCCTCGCCACGTCCGCGCAGCCCGCCGGCCTCCGCCAGCAGCCAGTCGCGCAGGCGCACGGTGGAGACGCAGTCGTAGCGGTTGTAGTCGCCGATGCCGGCCAGCACCCGCTCGGCCTCGGCGGCCTTCGCGGCGTCCCCAGCCAGGCCGGCCTCGTGGAGCACGGTCCAGCGGTGGTACTCGTTCACGGAGTCCGCGGCGGTGGTCACGCCGTCCTCGGCGCGGTGGTCGTCGCCCATGTAGAGCGGCTCGAGCTTCTTGATGGAGTAACTCGCCACGCCGGCGCGCAGGGTCGAGCGCACGGTGGAGTACAGGTCCACGAACAGGCCGGCGCGGAGCCAGTCGTCCAGGGTGCCCTCGTGCACGCCGTGGCGCACGGTCAGGCGTTTGAGCGCCGTCACCTCGTAGGGCGCGTAGTGGTAGATCCGCATGCCCGGGTGCTCGGCGCGGCGCGCCTCCACGTACTCGGCGAACCGCTCGAGCGCTGCCTTCTCCTCGGTGCGGGTATGCGCCCACAGCGGGGTGAACTCGAACTCGTCGAAGCCGGTCTCTGCCGTAGCCCTCCCCGGCACCGGGGTCACCCAGCCGAACAGGTACTCCAGGCCCTCCATGCGGCCGTCCGGGGCAGACCACAGCGGGTCGCCCTCGAAGTCGAAGAAGATGTCGCCCTCGTCCGGTGCGGGCAGCAGGTCCACGGCGGTGCGGTCCACGATCTCGAACGTCGGCCGGCCGTCCTCGCGCGCCGGCGCCAGCTGCATCCGGGCCTGGGCGCGCAGTCCCTCCCAGGTGCGGCGGGCCATGCCGGCCGGCGGCTGCTCGGACGCGGCCATCTCGGCCACCGTGGTGATCCCGGCGGCGCGGGCCCGGCCGCGCTGCAGGCGGGTGGCGCCAGCGATCTGCAGGACGTCGCCGCTCTCGGCGATCGCCTCCGCGCAGGCCTCGCACTGGCCGCAGATGCTCAGGTCGTCACGCCCCCAGGCCACCGGGTCGTCGGACGCCACGTGCTCGGCCAGCAGCCCCTCCAGGCGCGCCCGGCGGCGCCGGTAGACCGGGATGATCTCGTCCAGGTCCGCGGTGACCTTCGCGTCGTCGCCGAGCCACAGCACGCCCTCACTCGCCCGGGGCACCCCGAGCCCGTCCAGCAGGTCCGCGTAGGCGGCGATCTGCAGCAGCGCCGTCACGCGGGCGTGGCGGGCCAGCTTGGTGTCCACCACCTGCCAGCGGCCGTCCTCCTGGCGCACCAGGAAGTCGGCGAAGCCGCCGAACGCGCCGTCGTGCAGCAGGGCCTGGAACACCACGTCCGTGTCGGACCGCAGGGCCTCCACGGACCGCGCCACCCCGGCCTCCACCGTCTCGGCGTCCCAGCCCTCCGTGCGGGGCAGCTCGACCACGCGGCCGGCCCCGAGCTCCTCCCGGAAGCCGGCGAGCACGCGCTCCTCGTGGACGTCGCCGAGCCGGGAGACGCGCTCCAGGAAGTCGTCGTCGTCCTTCGGCTGCGGACGCCGCCCCAGCTTCGGATCCACCTTCATGGCCAGCCAGCCGTACTCACAGCCGGACGCGGCCGTGATGTCCGTGGGGCTGAGCAGGACGCGGTCTCCGCGGAACATCACCATGAGGCGGCACCTCTCTCGTGGGGGAGCAGGCCCGGCACACCGCCGGATCCTGTGGCCCGCCGGTGAACGGGCCCTGTTGCTCCACATCCTAGGAACAGGACCGGACACGCTAGGCGAGCCGATCGCGGAAGCCGGCCGGCCGTCGTCGGGAAGCCCCGTCTCTGTCCTCACGAGGCTCCCCGACCCTGCCGACACGTACCCCGCCTCCACCCGTCTGCCACCCACGTCACACGACCACGATCAGTGACCGATGCCACGTCAGGGCTTGACGTGACTCACTCCGCTGGAGTTACCTAATGATCGTTCAGTAATTCCGAACGCGCCCTGAGCGCGCCCGTCGTGCGGCCCCACATCCCTGACCGCAAGCGAGGAGCATCGTGACCGATCTGCCTGCCCACCCCATCCTCGAGGGCGACGCCGCCAGCGCCTGGATGGGCCTGACGGTGGAGACCGCCGAGAAGGACCGTGCCGTGGTCCGCATGACCGTCCGCGACGAGATGGTCAACGGCTTCGGCATCACCCACGGCGGCATGATCTTCGCCTTCGCGGACTCCTGCTTCGCCCTGACCTGCAACGACCCTGACGCGGACGGCTCCACCATCACCGTCGCCTCCGGCGTGGACGTGAACTTCCTGGCCCCCACGACGGCCGGGCAGAGCCTCATCGCCGAAGGGAGGCTGGTCTCCCGCGCCGGCCGCTCCGGCGTCTACGACATCACGGTGACCACGGAGGACGGCGCGGTCGTCGCCGTCTTCCGCGGCCGCTCCCGCACCATCCCGAACCCCGCCGCCCGCTGAGGAGAGACCCATGATCGAGGCATCCATCCCCAACCCGTACACCCCGGCGCCGGTCCCGGCGAACCCGGCCGAGCGCGGCCGGCGTGACCCGGAGGAGACGATGAGCCGGGACCAGATCGAGGCGATCCAGTTCGAGCGCCTCCGCTGGACCCTGCACCACGCCTACGAGAACGTGGAGGCCTACAAGGAGCACTTCGACGCCCACGGCGTGCACCCGTCCGACTTCAAGGAGCTGGCCGACCTCGCCAAGTTCCCCTACACGGACAAGGAGTTCCTGCGGAAGAGCTACCCGTTCAAGGCGTTCGCCGCGAAGGGTCCGGAGCTGCGCCGCATCCACGCCTCCTCCGGCACCACCGGCCAGCCCACCGTGGTCGGCTACACGGACAACGACATCGCCACCTGGGCGAGCCTGGTGGCCCGAGTGCTCCGCAACGCCGGCGTGAAGCCGGGCGACCGCGTGCACAACGCCTACGGCTACGGCCTGTTCACCGGCGGCCTGGGCGCCCACTACGGTGTCGAGCGCTGCGGCGCCGCCGTGATCCCGATGTCCGGTGGCCAGACCGAGAAGCAGGTGCAGCTGATCAAGGACTTCGAGCCGTCCGCGATCCTCTCCACCCCCACCTACCTGCTGACCATCGCCGACGGCTTCCGCAAGATGGGCCTGGACCCGCGTGAGACCTCCCTGAAGACCGCGGTGCTCGGCGCCGAGCCGTGGACCGAGGAGATGCGCCGCGAGATCGAGCAGACCTTCGGCCTCGACGCGCTGGACATCTACGGCCTGTCCGAGGTCATGGGCCCCGGCGTGGCCGGCGAGTCCGCCGAGTCCAAGGACGGCTCCCACATCTACGAGGACCACTTCCGCCCGGAGATCATCGACCCGTTCACGGACGAGGTCCTGGAGACCGGCCACCCCGGCGAGCTCGTGTTCACCTCCCTGACCAAGGAGGCGCTGCCGATCATCCGGTACCGGACCCACGACCTCACCCGCCTGCTGCCGGGCACCGCCCTGCCGGGTCACCGGCGCATGGGCCGCATCACCGGCCGCTCGGACGACATGATCATCCTGCGCGGCGTGAACCTGTTCCCCTCCCAGATCGAGGAGCTGGCCCTCCAGATCCCGGCCCTCTCCCCGCACTTCACCCTCGAGATCACGCGACCGAACCGCATGGACGAGATGGCCGTGAACATCGAGCGCCGTCCGGAGTTCTCCAGGCAGGACGCGGAGAGCGGTGCCCGCGTGCTGCAGAAGGAGATCAAGACGAAGATCGGCTCGTCCTGCACCATCAACGTGGTCGAGCCGGACACCCTCGTCCGCTCCTCCGGCAAGCTGCGCCGCGTGTACGACCGCCGCAACGACTGACGCCTGCCCGGCCGACCCCCGGTGCTGCCGTCTGTGACGGTCCGCCCACCGGCCGACTTCCGCCTAGAGTGGGTCTTCCAGCCCCACAGGAGGACACCGTGAGCCCGCAGACCGCCGCATCCCACGACGACGGCACCCGCCTCGGCGAGCCGCTCACCGGGGTGCGCCCGGTCGTCTCCCGGCCCATGCCGGGCGAGCCCGGCGGTGGGCCTCGGGCGGCCTCGGCAGGGTCGGGCGGGCCTGCGCGCCGCGGCCGTCCCGGCTATGACCGGCAGACCCTGATGGCCGTGTGTGTGGACGTGTTCATCCGCCACGGCTATGACGCGACGTCCATGGGCATGCTGGCCAAGCATCTGGGCATCTCGAAGTCCGCGATCTACCACCACGTGGACTCGAAGGAGGCCATTCTCGAGCAGGCCCTCGATGACGCACTCGGTGCGCTCGAGGCGGCGTTCGATGCCGTCGAGGCCGGTGGGGGCTCGGCCGGTGAGCGGGTGGAGGCCGCCGTCCGCGGCACCCTGCAGGCTCTGGCGGACCACATGCCGCAGGTGACGCTCCTGCTGCGGCTGCGCGGCAACTCGGACGTGGAGCTGCGCGCCATGGAGCGCCGCCGCACCATCACCCGGCGCCTGGGCGGCCTGCTGGAGGCCGGCCAGGCCGAGGGGACCGTCCGGGACGACGTCACCCCGCGCAACCTCGCCCGCCTCACCCTGGGCATGATCAACTCGATCGTCGACTGGTTCCGCCCGGACGGCCCACACACCGTTCAGGACATGGTCCACTCCGTCACCGGCGTGGTCCTCAGGGGAGTGCGCGGCTGACGCACCACCCGGCGACCGTCCGAGGCGAGGCGGCTCAGTCCCGAGGCGGGGCGGCTCAGTCCCGAGGCGGGGCGGCTCAGTCCCGCAGCGGCTCTCCGATGACGTCGGCGAGGGCGTCCACGGCCTCCGCGTGCCGCTCGAGGACAGCGGACGGATCCTCGTCCGGTGCGGTGCTGTCCGTGATGGAGATGACGCGGTTGCCGTCGACTGCGACGGTGCCCACGTAGACCCCCTGGCCGTCGCCGCGGTCCGTGGCGAAGGTGTAGCGGGTGCCCTCGCCCCACTCGTGCTCCTCGTGGCCCGAACCGGCGGTGGCGACCACCGCGGTGGCGACCACCGGCTCGCCAACGCACTCCTGGTTGTCGGCGACCGTGAGCATGGCCTCCACGTAGTCTGCGGCGCCGGCGGTTCCCTCGAACGTGTCCACCTCCACCAGGTACGGGGCGCTCACGGTGTCCCCGTCTCCGCCGGCGGCGGGTGACTCTCCGGAGAAGCGGGTGGTCTGTGCCGTGGCGGCGGCGTAGACCTCGGCCCGGGCCACGACGTCCTCTCGGCACTGCTCGGAGACCATGGGGTTCGCGTTCGGGTTCTGGAGAATCTCGAGGGACTGTTCGCTGTCCCGCTGATGGTCGGCGACGGTGCCTCCCTTCACGGAGGCCACGGGGCGGCCCATGGTCTTCTCCAGGGCCCTCGTCATGGCGCGGGTCTTGTCTCCGTCCGGTGGCAGGAGGTGGTCCGGCACAGCCGAGGCCGAGATCTCGGCGTCGCCCGGGCCGTTCTCGTCACCGGAGCCCTCCGAGCCTCCCGTACCGTCGCCGCCGGAGGCCGCGCCCTCTGACGGCGAGGCCGCCGGGTCGGTGTCCGAAGGGTTCGCCGAGGCACTGGCGTCCTGGTCCGCCTGCTGGCAGGCGGTGAGCGTCAGGGCGGCGGCCAGCATCAGGGCAGAGCCGGCGAGGGGTGTGGCGTGGCGGCGATGAGTCCTCATGGAGATGAGTGTTCCAGATCACACTCACCGAAGCCGCGGCGGAACGATACCGGTTCGGCAACGGTTCCGTCCGCGGCCACGGCCCACCGCCCACGGCCGGGTCCACGGCCCACGGTCCACGGTCCACCGCCGGGGCCTACGGCCCGCGGCCCGGGGCAGGTGGGCGATCGGCGGTCCCGGGCGGCCAGAGCGCCGTCCCTCCTGGGCGGCCAGGGCCTCAGCCCTCCGAGCTCGGCGGGCCTCAGCCGCCCGAGCCCGCCAGGCCTCGGCCTTCCCAGCCCGCCAGGCCTCAGCCGTCCTTCGCGTCGGCGCGGAGGTCCTCCAGCAGGGCCTCGTTGCGCTGCTTCACCTCCTCGGCCTGGTCCGCGCCCAGAGCGGGGTGGCTGATCTCGTAGACGCGGGGGCCCTCCACGGCGAGGGTCTGCACGGTGCGCAGGCCTCCGTCGTCCAGGTTCCCGTGCACCATGTGCTCCACGGTGCCCTCGCCCCATGGCTGCTGCTCCGTGCGCTCCACCTCCGGCTTCAGGAACTTCTCCTCGTCCGCGCAGGCCGGGAGTTCCACCTGGGTGACGGCGGCGTCCCGGAAGGCGATCGCGCTCTGCGGGGAGTCCGTGTCCTCCCGGTTCACATACCAGCTCTGCGCGGTGTCCATGTCCTGCGGCGCCCCGTTCACCTGGGTGTGTGCGATGTCCGCATCCAGGTGCACGCTGTCGCGGGCGACCAGCTGCGCAACGCACTCTTCGGAGAAGTCGCCGCCGACCTTCTCCTCCTCCCGTGCGATGCGCTCCTCGGCCGAGGCGGTCATCTCCTCGGGGGTACGGGTGAGGGCGTCCGCGTGCGGGCCGAGGTGCTCCTCCACCACCGCCACCATGGCGTCCAGCTCCTCCTGGACCGGCGGGACGGCGGTGGTGCCGCCGGCCTCGGAGGCAGTGCCGGCGTCCTCGTTCGGCGAAGCGGGCGAGTCCGAGCCGCTCGAGGCCTCATCCGTGGCTTCGTCGCTCGCCTCGTCCGCGGCTTCGTCAGTTGCCCCGTCCGAGGCCTCGTCGGTCGCCTCGTCCGAGGCCTCCGCGGACTGCGTGCTCGCCGCGGCTGTCGTCGTCGTGGGCGTGCTCTCGGCCTCGGCGGGATTCCCGCCGCAGCCGGCCAGGGCCAGGGCCGCGGTCAGCACGAGTGCGGTGCCGGCCAGGGCCGGGGTGGTGTGAGTGCGCTTCGTGGTGTCCTTGGCGTTCGTATCCATGTGCCGGGACGTTGCCACAGCCGCGGCAACGGGACCAGGGATCCGGCGGTCTCGTCCTCACAACGATCCCCGCGTCAGGGCACGGCAACGTCACGACGCCCAGGCCAGCCCGCCGAAAGCTCGTCCCGACCTCCTGGGCGGCGGGCCCCCGTCGGCGACCACAGCGAACGGCCCCTCGCCCTGCTGAACTGGTCCCCGTTTCTTGGACTGGATATCCAGTTCCAGGAGACAGGGAGCAGTTCAGCGCAGGGCGAGAGGCCGTCGTCGGGAAGGGGTGGACGTCAGTCCGGCCCGGCGGAGGGGGTCAGGCCTCCGGCTGCTCCTTCATGGGCCACGTCTTGGTGACGAGGGTGAGCACGTCGTACTGGGCGCAGAGCTCGTCGTCCTGGTTGTGGATCTGGCAGTCCCAGGCGACCTCCCCGTACTCGTCGGTGACGCGCGGGGTGATGCGCTTGGCGGTCAGGGTGACGCGGATGGAGTCGTCATAGGTGACCGGAGTGATGAACCGCAGGTTCTCCAGGCCGTAGTTGGCGAGCACCGGGCCCGGATCCGGGGCCACGAACAGGCCCGCGGCCCAGGAGACCAGCAGGTAGCCGTGTGCCACGCGACGCGGGAAGAACGGGTTGGCCATGGCGGCCTCCTCGTCCGTGTGCGCGTAGAACTTGTCCCCGGTCTTCTCGGCGAACTCGGTGATGTCCTCCAGGGTGACCTTGCGCAGGCCCGAGGCGAACTGGTCGCCGACCTTCAGCTCCGCGAGGGACTTGTAGAACGGGTGCTTCTTGGCGCCCGACTCTACGTCCTCGCGGGTGACGGTGTCCGCCGCTGCGCCCTGGTGCCACACGCCGGTGACGGCGGTGAGCAGGTCCGGGGAGCCCTGGATGGCGGTGCGCTGCATGTAGTGCTTCACGGCGCGCACGCCGCCGAGCTCCTCGCCGCCGCCGGCGCGGCCCGGACCGCCGTGGACCAGCACCGGGACGGGGGCGCCGTGGCCGGTGGTGGTCTTGGCGGTCTGCCGGTTCAGGAAGTGCACGCGGCCGTGGTGTGCGCCGATGCCGGCGGCGAACTCACGGGCGGTCTCGCCGTCGTTGGTGGCCACGGAGGCGACCAGCGAGCCGGAGCCCAGGGCGGCCAGCTCCACGGCCTCGGCGACGTCCGTGTAGCCGATCACCGAGGTGACCGGGCCGAAGGCCTCCACCGAGTGGACCTCGGGGGTGCGGGCGTCGTCGAAGGACAGGATGGTGGGGGCGAAGAACGCGCCGGCCTCGGCGTCGGCCGATCCGGTGTCCGCGTCCGGGCCGCCGAGGCGGACCTTCGCGCCGGCGTCCACCAGGCGCTGCACGGCCTTGCGGACCTCGGCCTGCTGCTCCTTGGAGGCCAGGGCACCCATGGTGGTGCCCTCGGTGCGCGGGTCGCCCAGCACCACCTTGGAGGACAGGCGCTCGGAGAGGGCCTCCACCACGGCGTCCACGTGCGCCTGCGGGGCGATCACGCGGCGCACGGCGGTGCACTTCTGGCCGGCCTTGACGGTCATCTCCTGGAACACGATCTTCACGAACGCCTCGAACTCCGGGGTGCCCGGGGCGGCGTCCGGGCCGAGGATCGCGGCGTTCAGGGAGTCGGTCTCCGCGGTGAAGCGCACCCCGCCCTCCTGCACGTTCGGGTGCTTCTTCAGCGTGGCGGCGGTGGCGGCGGAGCCGGTGAAGGCCACGTGGTCGCGGTAGTCCAGGTGGTCCAACAGGTCGCGGGCGGAGCCGGAGATCAGCTGGATCGACCCCTCTGGCAGCACGCCGGACTCGACCATCAGGCGCACGCAGGCCTCGGTGACGTAGGCGGTCGGGGTCGCCGGCTTCACGACGGTCGGCACGCCGGCCACGAAGGACGGGGCGAACTTCTCCAGCATGCCCCACACCGGGAAGTTGAAGGCGTTGATCTGCACGGCCACGCCCGGGATGCGCTGGTAGATGTGCTCGCCGATGAACGAGCCGTCCCGGGACAGCGGCTCCACGTTGCCGTCGATGATCACGTTCGAGTTCGGCAGCTCGCGGCGGCCCTTGCCGGAGAAGGTGAACAGGGTGCCCACGCCGCCGTCCACGTCGAAGGCGTGGTCGCGCTGGGTGGCGCCGGTGGCGAAGGAGATCTCGTACAGCTCCTGGATGCGGGAGTTCAGGTAGATCGCGAGCTCCTTGAGCTTGAGCGCGCGCTCGTGGATGGTCAGCTCACCGAGGTTCTGCTGGCCCACCGTGCGGGCGTACTCGATGGCCTTGGCGGTGTCCAGGCCCTCGGTGGACACGTCCACGAGGTGCTCGCCGGTGTTGGCGTCCAGGACGGCGGTCTTCTTCGACGGGTTCTCCGGCGCCCACCACTGTCCGCAGACGTAGCTGGAAAGGACGGCGGGGGTCTTCTCGGCGGTGGTGGTCACACTGACTCCTTCGTGAGGGCGGCGGTGATCATGCGTGCGGCGCGCTCCGGGCCTGCCGGCGGGTGCCACCGGCGGTGAGGTCCGGGGCGTGCGCACGCGTGCCCGACCGATCGGTCGGTATTTGCCTCCACGCTACCGCAGAAGCTCGCGCCAGGGGAGGGGGAGGGGGCTGATCGTCCGGCGGCGGGTCTGGGGTGCGCTCGCCGGCGCACCTATGCTGGAGCACGGGGCCCTTCCCGACGATGGCCCCTCACCTTCTCCCTGCCGCCCACCTCTGCGAGGCCTCACCCATGCTGCGCACCATGTTCCACGCCAAGATCCA
Organism: Micrococcus lylae; assembly: GCF_900163825.1. Lineage (NCBI taxonomy): Bacteria > Bacillati > Actinomycetota > Actinomycetes > Micrococcales > Micrococcaceae > Micrococcus > Micrococcus lylae. Next base: position 42,264 of record NZ_FUKP01000023.1, read on the forward strand.
CCGGGCCACGGTGACCCAGGCCGACCTGCACTACGTCGGCTCGGTGACCGTTGACCAGGACCTGCTGGACGCGGCGGGCATCCTGCCCGGCGAGCTCGTGTCCATCGTGGACGTCACCAACGGCGCCCGCCTGGAGACCTACACCATCCCGGGCGAGCGCGGCTCGGGCGTGATCGGCATCAACGGCGCCGCCGCCCGCCTGATCCAGCCGGGTGACACCGTCATCCTCATCGCCTACGGGCAGATGGACGAGGAGGAGGCCCGCACCTTCACCCCCACCGTGGTGCACGTGGACGGGGACAACCGGATCGTCGAGCTCGGCCACGACCCTGCCGACGCGATCGTGGAGGGCACCTCTCGCCCGCCGCAGTCCCGGAGCTTCGGCGAGGCCCAGGCTGAGCTGTGACCGTCGGCTGCCCGGTGACGGGGTCCGACCGCATCACCGACCGCCCCGGGGAGGCCGACGCCCCCGCGCTCGAGCGCACCGTGGACGAGCAGGGCCGCGCGACGTGGCACGTCCGCTCTCTGGCCCTGGTCCGCGAGGTCCTGCGCCGCAGCGGCGAGGTCCACCAGTCCGGCTTCGGCTCCGAGGCGGTCCGCCAGAGCATGCCGCTCACGCGCTGGCCCGTGCTGTGGGCCGACGGGGACGAACACCGCGCCCAGCGCACCAAGGTGGCCCGCTATTTCGCGCCCACGGTGGTAGACGCCCGGTACCGGGAGCTCATCGAGGCCCGCGCGGACGCCTTCCTCGCCCGCCTGGACGCCGGTGAGGCCGTGGACATGTCCGAGCTGACCCTGCACTTCTCCGCGCAGGTGGCCGCCCAGGTGATCGGCCTGACCGACTCGGACCAGGAGGCGATGGCCCGGCGGCTCGTCGGGTTCTTCGACCAGCCCGCCGCCGTCCTCGAGCCCGGCGCCTCCGGCTGGCGCCGCCTGCTGTCCCTGCCCGCGGCGCTGCCCGGCTCGCTGGAGCTGCTGCGCTTCCACCTCAAGGACGTCCGGCCCGCGTTGAAGGCCCGCCGCGCCGAGACGCGGGAGGATGTGCTGTCCCATCTGATCGCAGAGGGCTACTCCGAGCTGGAGATCGTCATGGAGTGCGTGACCTACGCCGCGGCCGGCATGGTCACCACCCGCGAGTTCCTGCAGGTCTGCGCCTGGCACCTGCTCACGGACGAGGACCTGCGGACCCGGTTCCTTGGGGCCGACTCGGCCGGGAGGCGGCGGATCCTCCACGAGCTGCTCCGGCTGGAACCGGTGGTCGGGCACCTGCTGCGCCGGGCCGTCGTCGACGTCCGCCTGATGACGAAGGAAGGCGAGGTGACGATCCCGGCCGGCGACCGCCTCGACCTCTACGTCCGGGCCGCGAATGCGGACCCGGCGATCGGCGACGACGGGAAGCGGCTGTGCCCGGAGCGCACCCTGCCGCGAGGCGTGCGGGCCGAGGTGATGAGCTTCGGGGACGGGCCCCACCGCTGCCCGGGCAACACCATCGCGATGATCGAGACCGAGGTGCTGCTCGAGCGGCTGCTGCGCCGGGACGTGGAGCTCGTGGGGGAGCCGCGGATCGAGTGGGAGGACCTGATCGCCGGATACGCCGTGCGTGGACTCGTGCTCCGCCAGGGGGTGCCCGCCTAGGTGTACCCGGCCATCACGTTGATGACACTCGTTGAGCGGGAGTCTTGCCCCCAAGC
>NZ_FUKP01000045.1:0-75345 GCF_900163825.1 Micrococcus lylae
CGCCCCGCCCGTGCCCGCCTCGATCCCGCGCCCCGAGTACGTGGGCAAGAAGACCGCGGACGAGGGCAACGCCTCGGACGTCTACGACGCCGCCGGCATCGCCCGGATCCGCGAGGCCGGCCGCCTCGCCGCCGAGGCCATGGAGCACACCGCCGCCCACATCCGTCCCGGCGTCACCACGGACGAGCTCGACCGGATCGCCCACCAGTACCTCGTCGAGCGCGGCGCCTACCCGTCCTGCCTCGGCTACCGCGAGTTCCCGCGCTCGATCTGCACCTCCCTGAACGAGGTCATCTGCCACGGCATCCCGGACTCGACCGTCCTCGAGGACGGGGACATCCTCAACCTGGACATCACCGCCTACTACGACGGCGTCCACGGGGACCACAACCGCACCTTCCTGGTCGGCGACGTGGACGAGGAGTCCCGCCTGCTCGTCGAGCGCACCCACGAGGCCATGATGCGGGGCATCCGTGCCGTCAAGCCCGGCCGCCAGGTCAACATCATCGGCCGCGCCATCGAGTCCTACGCCAAGCGCTTCGGCTACGGCGTGGTCCGCGACTTCATCGGCCACGGCGTCGGCGTGGAATTCCACTCCGGCCTCGTGATCCCCCACTACGACACGGCCCCGCTGCACGACACCCTGCTCGTTCCCGGCATGGTCTTCACCATCGAGCCGATGATCACCCTCGGCACCCACGAGTGGGACATGTGGGACGACGGCTGGACCGTGGTCACCCGGGACCGGAAGCGCACGGCACAGTTCGAGCACACGATCGTGGTCACCGAGGACGGCGCGGAGATCCTCACCGCCGTCTGACACGTGTGAGTCGCGCCACGGGCGCCGGTGCGCGGACAGCCCTCGGGCCTGTCCGTAGACTGGCGCCCGTGAGCACTTCGAGCACCTCCAAGTACCCCACGGCCGTCGGCATCGATGTGGGCGGCACCGGCATCAAGGGCGGTCAGGTCCGCCTCGGCACCGGCAAGAAGGCCGGCACTCTGCGCGGCGACCGCTTCCGCATCCCGACCCCGCAGCCCGCCGTCCCGGACTCCGTCGCCCAGACCCTCGCGGCGATCGCCGAGGAGCTCGACGCCCGCCCGAAGGCCGCCCCGGCCGACGCGACCCTGGGCGTCTGCTTCCCCTCGATCGTCCGCGACGGCGTCTGCCTGTCCGCGAACAACATCGACACCTCCTGGATCGGCACCGACATCGCCGGTCTCTTCTCCGAGACCCTCAAGCGTCCGGTGCGTGTGCTCAACGACGCCGACGCCGCCGGCCTCGCCGAGGCCCGCTACGGCGCCGGACGCGGCGCCCAGGGACTGGTCATGGTCATCACCCTCGGCACCGGCATCGGCGGCGCCATGATCCACGACGGCCGCCTCGTCCCGAACTTCGAGGTCGGCACCATGGAGCTGGACGGCGTCATGGCCGAGCAGCGCGCCTCCGCCAAGGCCCGCGAACGTGAGAACCTGTCCTGGCCCGAGTACGCCGAGCGGCTGCAGCGCTTCTTCGGCCACCTCGAGCGGATCTTCTCCCCCGACCTGTTCATCGTCGGAGGCGGCATCTCCAAGCGCCCGGACGACTACCTGCCGCTGCTGCGGCTGAACGCCCCCATCGTCCCCGCCCAGCTGGTGAACAACGCGGGCATCGTCGGCGCCGCCCTGGCCGCTCACGACGACCCGGCCGACGCGAACTGACGTCACAGGAGAGTCGACATGACACCCCGTCCTCGCACGGCCCTGTCCCGGCTCCTGCGCCGAACCGTGCCGACGCCCGTGACGTCGGCGCTCCGGCGCTACCGGGGCACGTCCGCTGCGAACGCCCCGGCCTCCGCCGTCCCATCGGCCGACGAACGTCTGCGCCGTTCCGAGGCCCGCACGAAGGAGCTGCTGGAACTGCTGGCCGATGCGCAGGCCCGTGCCGCGCAGCACGAGGGCACGCTGGCGGAGGCACAGGCGCAGCTGGCCGACGCCGTCGCGGAGCGCGACGCGGCCCGCAAGGAGGTGAGGCGGCTGCGCAACCACGTGGCGATCTGGCAGAGGCGCATCAAGTCCCCTTCGTTCCTGCGCCACCACCACGCCTGGGTCGACCTCGGCAAGCACTACCGTCAGGATCCCAGCCCTGCGAAGGAGCGCATCGGCGAGCTCAACCGCAAGCTGTGGGTCCATGCCTACGCGGCCAGCCACGGCGTCGCCCTGCCCACGATCTATGCACTGGCCGAGCGTCCCGAGGACGTCGACCTGTCTCGACTGCCGGACGAATTCGTCGTGAAGTCCGACGGCGGCACGGCCAGCAAGGCGGTCCTGCCGCTGCGCCGAGTGGGCGAGGACCGCTACGAGTGGATCAGCCATGACCCGCCCCGTACGCTCTCCACGACCGAGGTCGTCGAGCACTTCCAGGCCGCACGTGCCGCCGGTGCCTCCTACGGCCCCGTCTTCGCCGAGCAGCTGCTCCGTCCGCTGCACGGCGAGGGCCTGCCCGACGACGTGAAGATCTACGTCGCCTACGGAAAGGTCCTGCACGTCCTCCTGCGCCGACCGCAGATCATCGACGGCCGCCCGGTCACCACCACGCGCTATGTGGACGACAAGGGCGTCAGCCTGGGCAAGGTGGCGCTGTGGGGCCAGCACTCCGAGGACATCCCGGTCCCCGAGCAGCTCGACCAGATGCTGGCCGTCGCCGTGCGGCTCTCCCTGTCCCTGCCGATGCCGCTGTGCCGCGTCGACATGTACGAGACGCCCGACGGGCCGGTGCTCGGAGAGATCACCCGCACTCCCGGCGCACCGCACTTCTACCGTGAAGACCACGACCTGTTCCTCGGCAACGAGTGGACCAAGGCGGAGGCGCGCCTGTTCGAGGACATGCACCAGGGGCGCTCGGGTCGTCCCCTGTGGGGACCGCACGCGGACCTGTCGATGATCGACGACATCCCCGGCTTCGACGCACCCCAGGCCTGACCCGACCCCCAGACGAGGCGAGGTCCCGACGGACGGCGAGCGGCCGTCGTCGGGACCTCGTTGCCTCTGCACGCGCGGGGCCGACGGACCCGGAATGCACCGAGGGCGGTTCCGGCTTCCCCTCCGGAACCGCCCTCGGCAGACTCGTGGTCCCGGCACTGCCGGAACCGGGCACCACTCTACCGGGTGAACAGCCGTGGTTGTAAAGCCGGAGAACGACGTTCGTCCCCCATCTCCCGCAGGTCCGCGATCGCGGTCTCGAAGTCCTGCAGCGACTCGAAGTCCTGGTAGACGGACGCGAACCGCAGATACGCCACCTTGTCCAGCCGGCGCAGCGGGTCCAGGATCGCCAGGCCGACGTCATGCGCGTCCACCTCCGCATGGCCGGTGGCGCGGATCGACTCCTCGACCTCCTGTGCCAGCATCGCCAGGTCGTCCGCGCTCACGGGGCGACCCTGGCAGGCCTTGCGCACGCCGTTGATCACCTTGGAGCGGTCGAAGGGCTCGGCCACGCCGGAGCGCTTCACCACGGTCAGCGACGTGGTCTCCATGGTGGTGAACCGCTTGCCGCAGTCCTGGCACTGGCGGCGCCGGCGGATCGCCGAGCCGTCGTCCAACGAGCGCGAGTCCACCACACGGGAGGCCTCATGCCGGCAGTACGGACAGTGCACGTCTGCTCCTTCCGATCACGCGGGGGCGTCTGTGGTGAGCGTACCGCGCGCTCAGCCCAGGCAGTGGGAGCCGAGCAGCACCTTGAGGTCGCCGAACAGCGCCGGGTTCGGGTTCACCCGGAACTGCGGGCCCAGCTGGTAGACCTCCGTGGACCGCTGGCCGGACAGGTGCAGGCGCACCTCCGTGGAGCCGTCGTGGTTGCGGAGGGTGTCCGCGAGCTGGCCCATCAGTTCCTCCGTGGCACGGAACGCCGGGATGGTGATGGTCACCGGCCCGCCGTCCGTGTCCTTCAGCTCCGGGATGGTCAGCTCCTGGGCGGAGAGGACCACGGAGCCGTCGTCCCGGCGCTGCACGCGGCCCTTGACCGCCACCACCAGGTCCTCCGCCAACATCATCGCGATCGGGGCGTAGACCTGGCCGAAGAACATCACGTCCATCGAGCCGCCGAGGTCCTCGATCTCGCACCGGGCATAGGCGTTGCCGGAGGACTTCGCGATGCGCCGCTCGAGCGTCGTGATCAGGCCCGCGATCGTCACGGACTGGCCGTCGGCCGGACCGTCGTCGTCCAGCACGCGGGTGATCTGCGTGTCCGCGAACTGGTTGAGGACGCCGTCCAGCCCCTGCAGCGGATGGTCCGAGACGTAGAGGCCGAGCATCTCGCGTTCGAAGGTGAGCTTGTCCTTCTTCGGCCACTCCGGCAGGTCCGGGACCACCACGGAGTCGGACTTCTCCTCCTCCGTGTCCTGCCCGCCGCCGAGCGCGAAGATGTCGAACGTGAACTCGCCGTGGTCCTCCTTGCGCTTCTGCTGCACGGTGGCGTCCACGGCCTCTTCGTGGACGGCGAGCAGCGCGCGGCGGGCGTAGCCGAGGGAGTCGAAGGCGCCGGCCTTGATCATGGACTCGATGGTCCGCTTGTTGCAGACCACCAGCGGCACCTTCGCCAGGAAGTCGCCGAAGGACGTGTAGTTGCCCTTCTCCTCACGGCTCTGGACCATGCCGCGCACGACGTTCGCACCGACGTTGCGGACCGCGCCCATGCCGAAGCGGATGTCGTTGCCGACCGGGGTGAAGTTCTGGAAGGACTCGTTGACGTCCGGCGGCAGCACCGTGATGCCCATGTGGCGGCACTCGTTGAGGTACATCGCCAGCTTGTCCTTGTCATCCCCCACCGAGGTGAGCAGCGCGGCCATGTACTCCGCCGGATAGTGGGCCTTCAGGTACGCGGTCCAGTAGGACACCAGCCCGTACGCGGCCGAATGCGCCTTGTTGAACGCGTAGTCCGAGAACGGCAGCAGGATGTCCCACAGCGCCTTGACGGCGGCCTCCGAGAAGCCGCGGTCGATCATGCCGCCGTGGAAGGCCTCGTACTGCTTGTCCAGCTCGGCCTTCTTCTTCTTGCCCATCGCACGGCGGAGGATGTCCGCCTGTCCGAGCGAGTAGCCGGCGACCTTCTGCGCGATCGCCATGACCTGCTCCTGGTACACGATCAGGCCGTAGGTCGTGTCCAGGATGTCCTTGAGCGGCTCCTCCAGCTCCGGGTGGATCGGGGTGATCTCCTGGAGCCCGTTCTTGCGCAGCGCGTAGTTGGTGTGCGAATTCGCTCCCATCGGGCCCGGACGGTACAGCGCGATGGTCGCCGAGATGTCCTCGAAGTTGTCCGGCCGCATCATCTTCAGCAGCGAGCGCATGGGCCCGCCGTCGAGCTGGAACACGCCGAGGGTGTCGCCGCGGGCGAGCAGCTCGTAGGACGCCCGGTCGTCCACGTCGAGGGTCTCCAGGTCCAGGTCCACGCCCTGGTTGGCCTTCACGTTCTCGATCGCGTCCGAGATGATCGTGAGGTTGCGCAGGCCCAGGAAGTCCATCTTGATCAGTCCGAGCCCCTCCGCGGTGGGGTAGTCGAACTGGGTGATGACCTGGCCGTCCTGCAGCCGGCGCATGATCGGGATGACGTCGATCACCGGGTGCGAGGACATGATGACGCCCGCGGCGTGCACGCCCCACTGCCGCTTCAGGCCCTCCAGGCCCTTCGCCGTCTCGAAGACCTCCTTGGCCACCGGGTCCGTGGCGATCAGCTCGCGGAAGTCACTGGCCTCCGCGTAGCGCTTGGCCTCCGGGTCCTCGATGTCCTTCAGCGGGATGTCCTTGGCCATCACCGCCGGCGGCAGCGCCTTGGTGAGGGCCTCGCCCATGGAGAACGGCTGGTCCATCACGCGGGCGGAGTCCTTGAGCGCCTGCTTCGTCTTGATGGTGCCGTAGGTGACGATCATGGTGACGCGCTCGTCCCCGTACTTGCGGGTGACGTAGTCGATCACCTCGGAGCGGCGGCGATCGTCGAAGTCGACGTCGAAGTCCGGCATGGACACACGGTCCGGGTTGAGGAAGCGCTCGAAGATCAGGCCGTGCTTGAGCGGGTCCAGGTCCGTGATGCGCAGCGCGTACGCGACCATCGAGCCCGCGCCGGAGCCGCGGCCGGGGCCCACGCGGATGCCGTGGTCCTTGGCCCAGTTGATGAAGTCCGCCACCACCAGGAAGTAGCCGGGGAAGCCCATCGAGATGATGACGTCCAGCTCGTAGTCCGCCTGCTTGCGGACGTGGTCCGGCACGCCGTCCGGGTAGCGGTAGTCGAGGCCGGCGGCGACCTCCTTGATCAGCCAGCTGGTCTCGTCCTCCCCGTCCGGGGTGGGGAACAGCGGCATGTAGTTCGCGTCCGTGTCGAAGGAGACCTCGCACCGCTCGGCGATCACCAGGGTGTTGTCGCAGGCCTCCGGAAGCTCCTTGAACAGGTCCCGCATCTGCCGCGGGGACTTCAGGTAGTACTCGGTGCCGGAGAACGCGAAGCGGGAGCCGCCCTGGTCATAGGTCGGCTCGTTGAGCTTGGAGCCGGACTGGATGGCCAGCAGCGCCTCATGGGCCTTCGAGTCGTGCTCGTGGGTGTAGTGCAGGTCGTTCGTGGCCACGAACGGTAGGTCCAGCTCCTTGGCGAGCCGGCGCAGGTCCGTCATGACGCGGCGCTCGATGTCGAGGCCGTGGTGCATGACCTCGCAGTAGAAGTTGTCCTTGCCGAAGATGTCCCGGAAGTCCGAGGCTGCCTGCAGCGCCTCACGGTACTGCCCCAGGCGCAGGCGGGTCTGCACCTCGCCCGAGGGGCAGCCGGTGGTGGCGATGATGCCCTTGGAGTACTGGCTGAGCAGCTCCCGGTCGATGCGCGGCCACTTCGCGTACACGGAGTCCAGCGAGGCGATCGAGCCCATCTTGAACAGGTTGTGCATGCCCGTGTTGTCCTCGGACAGCAGGGTCATGTGCGTGTACGCGCCGCCGCCGGAGACGTCGTCCCCGCGCTGGTGGGGCTCGCCCCAGCGGGTCTTCTCCTTGTCCGTGCGGTGCTGGTTCCCCGGTGTCAGGTAGGCCTCGAGGCCGATGATCGGCTTCACACCGGCCTGCTTGGCCTTGTTCCAGAAGTCGAAGGCGCCGAAGAGGTACCCGTGGTCCGTGATCGCCAGTGAGTCCATGCCCAGGCGGTTGGCCTCGGCGAAGAGCTCGTCGAGCTTCGCGGCGCCGTCCAGCATCGAGTACTCGGTGTGGGTGTGCAGGTGGACGAAGCCACCGTCCTTCGTGGCCTCTGCGGCGGTCTCGGCGGTCGCGGACATCGGTGCGCACTTCCTCCTGGGCACGGGGCGCACCGGAGGGGACCGGGGCGCCGGGGTGGTTCGGCCGACGGGTCGGACGGTGTCCGGCCGACGGCGGGGGCTGGGCGGCGAGGCTCCAGCCTACTGCGCTCAGGCCTCCCCGCGCAGGGCGGCCAGGGCGTGGTCGAGGTCGTCCGGGTACGGCGAGACGATCGTCACGGACTCCCCCGTGACCGGATGCGGCAGCTCGAGCCGATGGGCGTGCAGCCACTGCCGCGTCAGCCCCAGCTCGGCGGCGAGCTTCGGGTTCGCCCCGTAGGTCAGGTCGCCCACGCACGGATGGCGCAGCGCGGAGAAGTGCACGCGGATCTGGTGGGTGCGTCCGGTCTCCAGGTGCACCTCCACAAGGGTGGCCGGACCGAACGCCTCGAGCGTCTCGTAGTGGGTCACCGAGGCCCGGCCGCCGTCGATCACGGTGAACTTCCACTCGTGGCCGGGGTGCCGGCCGATCGGCGCGTCGATCGTCCCGGACAGCGGCTCCGGCAGGCCCTGCACGACGGCGTGGTACACCTTGGTCGGCACCCGGTCGCGGAACTGGTCCTTGAGCGCCGTGTACGCCTGCTCCGTCTTCGCCACCACCATCACGCCGGTGGTGCCGACGTCGAGCCGGTGTACGATGCCCTGGCGTTCCGGGGCTCCCGAGGTCGAGATCCGGTAGCCCAGCGCGGCCAGGCCGCCGACCACCGTGGGCCCGACCCAGCCGGGCGAGGGGTGGGCGGCCACGCCCGTGGGCTTGTCCACCGCCACCATGTGCTCGTCCTCGAACAGGATGCGCATCTCGTCCACGGGTTCGATCCTCACTTCCAGCGGGTCGCCGTCGTCCGGCACGTCCACCACGAGCCGTTCCCCCGGCACGGCCTTCGCGGACTTGCTCAGGGTGCGGTCGCGTCGGCCGTTGCGGGTCTCGGCGCGGACCAGCCCGCGGGAGAACCAGTCGGCCAGCTGTGAGCGGGAGACCCCGAAGGCCTCCGAGAGCACGACGTCGGCCCGTCGCCCCGCGTGCTCGTCCGTCACCTCGAGCGTCTCCGTGCGTCCGGGGTGCATGCCCATGCTCAGCTCCGCCGCCCGTCGTCGTGGGCACCGTCCACCCGGCGGCCCAGGAAGACCAGGAGGCACACGGCGACCATGGCGCAGCAGATGAACGAGTCTGCGACGTTGAAGACGGCGAAGTTCGGCACCCAGATCATGTCCACCACATGGCCCTGGCCGAACGACGGCGGCCGGAACAGGCGGTCGGTGAGGTTCCCGAGGACTCCGCCGGCCAGGCCGCCGAGCGCCAGGGCCCAGGGCAGGGAGCGCACGCGCAGGATCAGCACCAGCGCGACCACGGCGACGACCGACTGGATCACGGTGAAGACCCAGGTCATGTCCTCGCCGATCGAGAAGGCGGCGCCCGGGTTCAGGATGTAGTGCCAGTGCAGCAGGCCCGGGATCACGTCGATGGTCTGGCCGAGCGTCATGGACTGTTCGACCCAGTACTTGGTGCCCTGGTCCAGTAGGTAGGCGACAACGAGCACCGCCGCCGCGAGGAGCGTGCGGCGGCGGGGGCGGACGACGGCCGTGGAGGTCACCGCTCAGCCTGCTCGACGGCGCGGCCCTGCGTGAGTGGGGTCCGACGGAACCGCTCGGTGACGAGGTCCTCCCTCAACAGCGACATCGGGGCACTCCTCCAGGGTCGGGGGCAGACCCCGGCGCTGGGGTCCGAAGGCGGCGGACATGGCGGTCCGGTGCGGTCCGCAGCCGCGGTCCGGAGGCCTCCGTCAGGCTATCACCGGGGCTGACACGGACGCCGCCGGAGACGGCGGGTCAGACCAGGGCGCGGACGAGAAGCTTCAGGATCACCACGGCGATGAACAGGACGAGGAACGCCAAGTCCAGCTGGACGCCGCCGAGGTTCAGCGGCGGCAGCTTCTGCCGGATCGCGCGCAGCGGTCGGTCGGTGACACCGTAGATCGCGCTCGCCACCACCAGCACGATCCCCGAGGGACGCCAGTGCGGGACGAACGACGTCACGACGTCGAAGACGATCCGGACGATCAGCACGGCCTGGAAGACCGTGAGCAGGATGTACAGGCAGGCGAGCAGCAGCGCCATCGCGAGCGATCAGTCCTCGGTGAACAGGGCGGCGTGCTCGCCGCCGTCCTGGTTCTCGTCTCCCATGACCTCGACGGTCGACGGGGTCAGCAGGAAGACCTTGTTGGTGATGCGGGAGATCGAGCCGTGCAGGCCGAAGACGAGGCCGGCGGAGAAGTCCACGAGGCGCTTGGCCTCGTTGTCCCCCAGCTCGGTCACGTTCATGATCACCGGCATGCCGGAGCGGAACGCCTCGCCGATCGACTTGGCGTCGTTGTAGGACCGCGGGTGCACGGTGGTCAGGGTTCGCACGGGGGCTCCTTCGCTGGCCGACGCGGCGGCACGCTTGATCGGGGTGACGGGGGCACGGTACTCCTGCTCGGAGCTCTCCGCGCGGGACGGGCGCGAGGTCTGGTCCGAGGCGGCCGGACGGGAGCCCTCGGCGCGGGCGGGGCGCTGCTCGCGCTCGGCCGGGGCCGCAGCGGCGGAGGCCGGCTCTGCGGCGGCACGCTGCTCGTGCTCGGCCGGACTGGAGGCCGCCGCGGCCGGACGGTCCTCGGCGGCGGCCGGCCGGCGCTCACGGGATTCCTGGCGCGGGATCTCGTCGTAGTCCTCACCGTCGGCCAGGCCGAGGTAGATCATCGTCTTCTTCAGGGCACCGGACATGCGTCAGTTCCTTCGGGGAGGGGCGGCTCGCAGCGGAGAGGGGCCGCGCCGCCGTGGCCATTCGGTCGGTGACGTCGAGGTCCGACACCCGGGATCCGGGGTCGGCGCGGTCGACGCGCTGTCACATCAACGCTATCCCAGGTGCGCACGGCGTCCGAGGATGTCCGAGCCGATGCGCAGGTGTGTCGCCCCGGCGGCGACCGCCTCCTCGAGGTCGGCGGTCATGCCCATGGAGAGCCGGTCCGCCTCGGGGTGCCCGTCGCGCAGCCGTGCGGACAGGTCTGCCGCGCGTGCGAACGACTCCGCCGGGTCGATCCCGCGCGGGGCGACGCACATCAGGCCGCGCAGGCGCAGCCGCGGCGCGGCGGCGATGCGGGCCGCCAGCGCGGGGACGTCCTCGGGTGCCGCCCCGCCGCGGCCGCCGATGCCGTCGGTCGGACGGTCCTCGGGCTCACGCGGGTCCACGTCCACCTGGATGAGGCAGTCGAGGTCCTCGCGGGCAGGCACCTCGCCCGACGCCGCACGCTCGGCGCGCACCTGCATCGCCCGGGCGAGGGCGTCGACGAGGGACTCGCGGTCCACCGAGTGCACGGCCGCGGCGTAGCGGATGACGTGCTTGGCCTTGTTGGACTGGAGCTGACCGATGAAGTGCCAGGCCGGCGCGGTGACCGAGGCCTCCGCGCAGAGCCCGGCGGTCGCCTCGGCCTTGGGGCGGGCCTCCTGGTCCCGGTTCTCCCCCACGTCCGTGACGCCCAGGCGGGCGAGGGAGAGGACGTCCTCGGCCGGATGCGTCTTGGTCACCACGATCAGACGGGGCCGGTCCGTACGGCCTGCGGCGGCGCACGCCGCCTCGATCCGACCATGGACGTGCTCCAGGCCGGCCGCGATCTCTGCGGAGCGGTCGGCGGCGGGGTGCTGCTCGGTCACGGGGTCCTCCAGACGAGTCCGGCGAAGCGGCCGCGCCCGGGGGCGCGACGATGGGAGAAGAGGCGTTCGTCCTCCACGGTGCACAGCTGCACGCGGTGCACGTCCACGCCGCGGGCGGCCAGCACGGCCTCAGCACCGGCGGGCAGGTCCAGGGAGGGCGTTCCCCAGGATGTGGTGGCGGAGGCCACCGGGAGCACCGTCGCGGACTCCGCCCGCATCTGCTCCGGCACCTCATAGCAGGCGCCGCAGACGCCCGGGCCGATCCAGGCGCGCACCGGCTCGCCCGCACCCGCGTCGGCCGGGCGCAGCGCCGCCAGCCGGTCGAGGGTGTTATGCAGGACGCCGTCCAGAAGACCTCGCCGTCCTGCGTGGGCGACGGCCGTGGCCCCGGTGACGGGGTCGACGAACACCACGGGGAGGCAGTCGGCCACCATGATCGCCAGGGCCTGGGAGCCGCCGGCGGAGACGATGGCGTCGCCGACCCGGACAGGGCCGTCGCCCCAGCCTGCGCCGTCGGCGTCCACGACGTCGGCCGAGTGGATCTGGTCCACGAAGGCCGTCGACCCGGCGTCCACGCCCATCCGCTCCTCGAGTCGGGTGCGGGCCGCCGCGACGCCCTCGCGGGCCCGCTCGCGCTGGTGGCCGGAGCCGTCCGGAAGGACGTGGAAGGCCAGGTTGCCGGCCTGCACCGAGGTGAAGGCCACGTGGACCGCGCGTCCGCCGGCGTCGGTCACCTCATGGAACACGAACGGGTCGGAGGACGCGGCGGCGTCCCCCGACCCGGGCGAGTGGTCGAGCACGTGTCAGATCACTTCAGGAAGTCCGGCACGTCCAGGTCCGAGCCGCCGGAGCCGAGGTCCGGCTCCACGACGGTCGGCAGGTCCTCCTGCGCACGGCGCGGGGCCTGCTGCTGCGACTGCCGGCCGCCGTCCTGCTGAGCGTGGGACGGGGCCTGGCCGCCGAACTGCGACGCACCCGCGACGCCGCCCTGCGAGCCCTGGTTCAGGGGCATGGTGCCCGGCACGGACGGGCGGGACTGCTGCTCGGACTGCTGGCCGCCCTGGCCACCCTGCTGGCCTCCGGACTGCGCGGAGCCCTGCTGGCCGGCAGCGGACTGGCCCGGAACGGGCTGCTGACCGGAGCCGTAGGAGGTGGGGGCGGAGGTGACGTCCACCTTGTCGAAGCCCGCGGCGATGACGGTGACGCGCACCTCGTCGCCCAGGGCGTCGTCGATGACGGTGCCGAAGATGATCTTGGCCTCCGGGTGCGCGACCTCCTGGACGAGGCGGGCGGCCTCGTTGATCTCGAACAGGCCCAGGTCCGAACCGCCCTGGATGGAGAGCAGCACGCCGTGGGCACCGTCGATGGAGGCCTCCAGCAGCGGGGAGGCGATGGCCAGCTCGGCGGCCTTGACGGCGCGGTCCTCGCCCTGGGCGTGGCCGATGCCCATGAGCGCCGACCCGGCACCCTGCATCACGGACTTCACGTCGGCGAAGTCCAGGTTGATCAGGCCCGGGGTGGTGATCAGGTCGGTAATGCCCTGCACGCCGGACAGGAGCACCTGGTCGGCCTGGCGGAAGGCGTCCATGACGGAGACGTTGCGGTCCGAGATGGAGAGCAGGCGGTCGTTCGGGATGACGATGAGGGTGTCGACCTCGTCGCGCAGGGCGTCGATGCCGTTCTCGGCGGAGTCGGCGCGGCGACGGCCCTCGAAGGTGAACGGGCGGGTGACGACGCCGATGGTCAGGGCGCCCAGGGAACGGGCGATGCGGGCCACGACCGGGGCGCCGCCGGTGCCGGTGCCGCCGCCCTCGCCGGCGGTCACGAAGACCATGTCCGCACCGCGGAGGACCTCCTCGATCTCCTCGGCGTGGTCCTCGGCGGCCTGACGGCCGACCTCGGGGTTCGCGCCGGCGCCGAGGCCGCGCGTGAGCTCGCGGCCCACGTCGAGCTTGACGTCGGCGTCCGACATCAGCAGAGCCTGCGCGTCAGTGTTGATCGCGATGAATTCGACGCCGCGCAGGCCGACCTCGATCATGCGGTTGACGGCGTTCACGCCGCCGCCGCCGATGCCGACGACCTTGATGACGGCCAGGTAGTTCTGGGGTGCAGCCACGGTGTTCAGTTCCCTTGTCTTCAGTCTCGATGTGAGCCGGTGCCGACGCGGGGCCATGGGCGACCGAGTCGGGCGGATGCCGCCGCGCCGCCCTCCCATCCCCGGACCCTCAACACGGGGTTGAAGGCTGCCCGGAGGCGCGGAGGAGAACGCGGCGACACCCAACGTTCAGGGCAACGGTAGCGTCACGGCGGACCGCCGCGCAAAGCGCCCAGGCCCGCATGGACGCTGATTTCTCGCCATAGATCTCAACCTTCACGCGATGCTTGAACCACACGCGCTCTCCGCGCGACGCCCGAGGGGCGCGATCTGGCCGCACCCATCGCCTTCACCTTCACCTTCGCGTTGAATGCTGTGAGGTTGCGGCGACCTCGTCACCGGGTGACCGGGCGGTCCGGGACGGAGACGTCGAGCTCCTCGACACCCGCCCGGGACTCCTCGCCCTGCCCGAGAAGCGATTCCACCACGGCGGCCTTGACCCGGGGCTGGTCCGTGCCACCCCACTGGACGGACGGGCCGTCCTCCAGGCGCAGCTCGACGGAGTCCGGACCGGCGGCGCGGACCTCCTCCACCCGCTCGCGCAGGGCGGACGGCAGCGCGTCGACGACGGCCGCCACGGCGGCACGGGTGCGCTCGTCGGCGTGCAGCACCCCCGGGGCGACCGGCACGGGCGTCTCGCCCTCGAACACCCGTGGATCGACACCCGACAGCACGGCCCCGTCGTCCATCAGCACACGGGCGGTGCCGTCGGAGACGTGGGCCGCCACCGGACGGCGCTCGTGCACGGTCACCTGGAGGCCCGTGGGCGGGGCTGCGATCATGTCCAACGACTCGACCCCGGGCAGGTCGCCGGCGAGGTCCTGGACGCGTCCTCGGCCGACCTGCGGCAGCGGAACGCCGTGAAGGGGCCGGAGACGCTCTTCGACGTCGGCGCGGTCCACGAGACGGGTGCCGTCGACCTCCACGCGGTCCACGGCCAGCACCGGCGAGAAGTAGAGCACCAGGGCGCCGGCCACCAGCGCGACCAGGGCGAACGCGGCCATCGTCCACCGCAGCCAGCGGCGGGGCCTGCGTGCAGGCTCCGGGAACGCGACGACGTTCTGGCCCACAGGCTGGGACGAGGAGTCCCGGCGCCGTGTCGCCGCGGTGTCGCCGCGGCGTCGCAGCCGTGGCATCCTCACTGCGCGGCCGTGGCGTCGTCCGACAGCGCGGCGACGATGGTCGGCCCCAGCGCAGTCACGTCTCCGGCGCCCATGGTGATCACGACGTCGCCCGGCTCGGCCCCCGCCACGAGGTCGGCGACAGCCCGCTCAGGGTCGGCGGCGACCGCACGGTCGGTCTCGTCCGGCGTGGTGAGGCGGGAGGAGATCAGGCTGGAGTCCACCCCCTCCATCGGCTCCTCGCGCGCGGCGTAGACCTCGAGCACACGCACGCGGTCGGCCGTCGAGAGCGCCTGGGCGAACTCTGCGGCGAAGTCATGGGTGCGGGAGAACAGGTGCGGCTGGAACAGCACGTGCACCCGGCCCGTGCCGGCCACCGCCCGACCGGCGGAGACGGCGGCCGCCACCTCGGTCGGATGGTGGGCGTAGTCGTCGAAGACGCGTACGCCGCGGCCTGCGCCGCGGAATTCGAAGCGGCGCGCCGTGCCGCGGAAGGCCTCCAGGCCCGCGGCCGCGGCCTCCGGCTCCATGCCCGCCTGCACGGCGGCCAGGAGGACGGCCGCGGCGTTGAGCGCGTTGTGGGTGCCCGGCACCTGCAGGCGCACGGACACCGCAGTGCCGTCGGCGAGCTCGTAGCGCACGCGCTGGCCCACGCCCGACTCCCGTGCGTCCACGAGGGTCTCGGCGACGAGCAGGTCGGGACGGACGCCATCGCGCTCGGCGGTGCCGTAGGTCACCACCCGGCAGCGGGCCTCGTCCCGGGCCCAGGCGGCCAGGGCGGCGGCGCCGTCGTCGTCGAGACAGGCCACCAGTGCACCGCCGTCCGCGGCGGCCGGGAGCTGTCCGGCGAAGGTGCGGAACACCTCATGGACGGCCTCCTCCGTGCCGTAGTGGTCCAGGTGGTCGGCCTCCACCGTGGTCACGATCGCGACGGTGGACGGGTAGTTCACCAGCGTGCCGTCGGATTCGTCGGCCTCGGCCACGAACCAGTCGCCCTCGCCGTGGGCGGCGTTCGTGCCGAGCCCTGCGACGGCGGCCCCCACCGCGAAGGTGGGCTTCCAGCCGGCCTCGGTGAAGGCCATGGCAGCCATGGACGAGGTGGTGGTCTTGCCATGGGTGCCGGCGACGGCCAGGACGCGGTGGCCGCGCATGGCCATGGCCAGGCCCTCCGACCGGTGCATCATGGGCAGCCCGCGGGCGGCCGCCGCGTCGTACTCGGGATTGCCCGGTCCGGCGATCGAGGAGGCGATGACGCAGGCGACGTCGTCGCCGACGTTCTCCGGGGCGTAGCCGACCGTGATCCGGGCACCGCCCTGGGCCAGCTGGTGCATCACCGGCAGGTCCTTGGCGTCGGTGCCGGACACGGGCACGCCCTGGTCCTGGAGGATGCGGGCGACGCCGGAGACGCCGACTCCGCCGATGCCCAGGAAGTGGACGCGGCCCTCGGCCGGGAAGTCCTCGGGGTGTGCGGTGGCGGCGGTCATCGACGTGCTCCTTCGGCGGCGGCGGCCCGGGTCAGTCGGGCCATCTTCTGGTCGGCGTCCCGCACACCGTGGGCGGCGGAGGCGGCGGCCATGGCGGACAGGCGCTCGGGCGAGGTCGCCAGCGGGATGAGCTCGCGGCGGACCCACTCGGGGCTGAAGGCGTCGTCACGGACGAGCAGGGCTCCCCCGTCGGCGACGACCTGCTCGGCGTTGAGGGCCTGTTCGCCGTTGCCGATCGGCAGCGGGACGAAGACGGCGGGCAGCCCCACGGCGCAGACCTCGCAGACGGTGCCGGCACCGGACCGGGCGACGATGAGGTCGGCCACGGCATAGGCCTGCTCCATGCGGTCGAGGTACTCGCGCTGGTGGTAGCCGTCACGGACCACGCGCTGCCCGGCGGAGTCGGTGACCTCCTTGCCGCGTCCGGTCAGGTGCAGCACCTGCACACCGGCGCCCAGCAGGTCGTCCAGGGCGCCCTGGACGGTGCGGTTCACGGACAGCGCGCCGGAGCTGCCGCCGGTGACGACGACGGTGGTGCGCTCGGGGTCCAGGCCGAGCTCGGCGGCGGCTGCGCCCCGGGCCTCGGCCCGGTCCAGGGACGACACCTCCTGACGCATCGGCATTCCGACCCACTCGGAGCCCTTCAGCGGGGTCCCCTTGAGCGCCACGGCGACCCGGGCGGCGGAACGGGCGCCCCAGCGATTGGCCATTCCCGGCCGCGCGTTCGCCTCGTGCACCACCGTGGGGATGCCGAGGGACTTCGCCGCCCGGTACATGGGAGTCGACACATAGCCGCCCACGCCGACCACGACGTCGGCCTCCCGGCGGCGCAGGATGGCCTTCGCCTGGTCGATCGCGGCACGGAACCGGCCGGGGAACCGCAGCACGTCCATCGAGGGACGGCGCGGGAAGGGGACGCGCCCGATCGTGTCGAGCTCGAAGCCGGCGTCGGGGACCAGACGGGTCTCCATGCCGGACTCCGTGCCGACCATGGTGCAGACCGCCGGCACCGGGACGGTGCCGTCCGGGCCCGGCTGCGGCTCCTGGAGGGCGCGGGCGATCGACAGCATCGGGGAGATGTGCCCGCCGGTGCCGCCGCCGGCCAGGACCACGCGCAGAGGTCGTTCGGTGGAGGGGACGGTCATGATCAGGCCTCCTGGGTCTGGGGAGCGGGCGTCGGATCGATCGGTCTGAACGAGGCGGCGTGGGCCTGTTGGGCCGCCAGGTGTGCCAGGCGACGCTCATGGCGTGCGAAGGACAGCACGACGCCCACAGCCGTCATGGCCAGGGTCAGCGCGGAGCCGCCGTACGAGATGAACGGCAGCGGGACACCCACCACCGGCAGCAGGCCGGACACCATGCCGGCGTTGAGGAAGGTCTGGCCCACGAACCAGGTGATGATGCCCCACGTGGCCACGCGGATGAAGGTCGAGCGCGTCTGGGCGGCCACCCGGTACATGCCCAGGGCGAGGATCGCGAACAGGCCGATCACGAGCAGGGTGCCGAGCAGCCCGAGCTCCTCGCCGAGGATGGTGAAGATGAAGTCGTTCTCCGCCTCCGGGATGTAGCTCCACTTCTGGCGGGACTGGCCCAGGCCGACGCCCCACCAGCCGCCGGAGGCCAGCGCATAGAGGCCGTGGGCGGGCTGGAAGCAGGGGTCCGAGGGGTCATCGCACGCGGCCTCGACGCCGAGCCAGGCCTGGACGCGGAGCATGCGGTGGGAGGCGAACAGCGTCAGGCCGATCGTCAGGAGGGCGACCATCCCCGCGGTGACCATGAACACGATGCGGTGGGCCCCGCCGACCCAGAGCACGGCGGCGAGCACGAGCGCGACGATGATCGCGGTGCCCAGGTCCCTGCCCCACATGATCAGGCCGAGGACGAGCACGCCGCCGGGGAACACCACGGGCACGAGGGCATGCTTGACCTGGTTCACCAGGCGCCCCTTGCGCGCGATCACGGCGCCCCCCCACAGGGCCAGGGAGAGCTTCGCGAGCTCGGACGGCTGCGCCGTGAACGAGCCGATGCGCAGCCAGTTCGTGTTGCCGCCGACGTTCACGCCCAGCGGCGTGAACGCGACCAGGCCGAGCAGGACCACGGACACGGCCAGCGCAGGCCAGGCCATCCGCCGGATCCAGGGCACCGGGGTGAAGGTCGCGGCGGTCAGCATCACCATGCCCACGCACGCCCAGAGCGCCTGGCGCAGGAACAGGGAGTACGAGCCCCCGGAGCCGATCGCCTCGACCGAGGACGAGGACAGCACCATCACCAGGCCCAGCACGGTCAGCACCGCGGTGCTGCCCGCGATCATCAGGACCGTCATGTCGAGCATGCGACGGCCCTCGAGGGCGGCCCACATGCGGTCCAGCCCGCGCTTGACGGGGCTCAGGCCGCCGGAGGTCTTCGTCGGCATGGTGCTCCTTCAGCGGACGGGGACGGTGGGGTCAGGGGGAACGGCGGGCCTTCAGTCGGAGACGGGGCCGTCGTCGTCGACGTTCCAGCCGTGCTGCCGCATGACGGCGGTGACGGCCTCGATGAACGCGTCGCCGCGGTCCGCATAGGACCGGAACTGGTCCATGGAGGCGGCGGCCGGAGCCATGAGGACCACGTCGCCGGCCTCGGCCAGCTCGTCGGCACGCTGCACGGCGGCGGTCATGGCGGCGTGGCCGTCCTCG
Source organism: Micrococcus lylae (assembly GCF_900163825.1). Classification (NCBI taxonomy): domain Bacteria; kingdom Bacillati; phylum Actinomycetota; class Actinomycetes; order Micrococcales; family Micrococcaceae; genus Micrococcus; species Micrococcus lylae. Next base: position 18,418 of record NZ_FUKP01000045.1, read on the forward strand.
GTGCCCCGGCCGGACGGATCGGTGAGCGGGCTCTCGACCGGGACGTCCGGGGCGTGCTCGGCAAGGGCCGTGCGCAGCGCGGAGGAGTCGGCGCCGATCAGCAGGACGGCGCGGAGACGGTGTCCGTGCGCCCTGACGAGCTCGTCGTAGGTGACGCCCTTCGGCAGGCCGCCGGCGATCCACACGATCGAGGAGAACGCCGCCAGGGAGGCGTCCGCGGCATGCGGGTTGGTCGCCTTGGAGTCGTTGATCCATATGACGTCCCGCGAGGTCGCCACCAGCTGGATGCGGTGCTCTCCGCGGTCGTAGCCGCGCAGGCCGTCCCGGACCGCAGTGGGCGAGACGCCCACAGCACGGGTCAGCGCCGCGGCTGCGGCCGCGTTGGACACGGTGTGCTGCGGAGCCACGGCGCCCAGGTCCGAGCGCTCGGCGAGGGCCACGGCCTCATGGGCCCGGTTCTCGGTGAACGCGCGGTCCACGAGGATGCCGTCCACGAGGCCGACGGTGGACAGGCCCGGGGTGTCCGTGGAGAAGGACACCGCACGGCATCCCTCCTGCACGTCGGCCTGCTCCACGAGGCGGCGGGTGATCGGGGCTGCCTCGTTGAACACGCACGCGATGCGGGTGTTCTCGTACACGGAGCCCTTGTCCCGGACGTACCCGTCCATGGAGCCGTGCCAGTCCACGTGGTCCTCGGCGATGTTCAGCACCGCCGAGGAGGCCGGCTCGACGTGGTGGGTCCAGTGCAGCTGGAAGCTGGAGAGCTCCAGCGCCAGGACGTCGAAGCCCTCCGGATCGCGGACGGCGTCCAGCACCGGGGTGCCGACGTTGCCGCAGGCGATCGCCCGGCGGCCGTCTGCGCGCAGGATGGCCTCGACCATGGTCACGGTGGTGGTCTTGCCGTTGGTGCCGGTCAGGCAGATCCAGTCGGCGACCTTGCGGCCCGCGCGCTCACGGACCCGCCAGGCCAGCTCGATGTCCGACCAGATCGGCAGGCCCGCGGCGTGGGCCTGCATCAGCAGCGGCTGGTCCGGACGCCAGCCCGGGGAGGTCACGACGACGTCCGGCGGCTGTGCGTCGAAGCGCGGCAGTGCGGTGGTCGCCTCCTTCTCCAGCACCACGTCGCGCACACCCACGATCCTGAGGGTCTCGGCACGCCGGACGTTCTCCTCGGACGCGTTCCCGTCCACGACGAGCACGTCGGCACCGAGCTCCACCAGTGTGTCCGCCACGGAGAACCCGGTGACGCCCAGGCCGGCGACGACCACGCGCAGCCCCTGCCACTGGGGGGCGTCCCAGGAGGTGAGCGGGTCGGTGCGGGGAGTCGAGGCGATCGGCTCGAGGACGGGGGTCACCATGGCCTCGCTCATGGGGTCACCGCCGCGGTGCCGCCGCCGGCGAGGAGCCACTCGCCGTAGAACACGAACAGGCCGACGGTCACGCAGACCAGGCTGATGAGCCAGAAGCGGACCACGACGGTCACCTCGGCCCAGCCCTTGAGCTCGAAGTGGTGCTGCAGCGGGGCCATGAGGAACACTCGCTTGCCGCCGGAGAGCTTGAAGTAGCCCACCTGGATGATCACGGACAGGGTGATGGCGACCATGAGCCCGGCCAGGATGACCACGAGGATCTCGGTGCGGGTGAAGATGGCGAAGCCGGCGAGGGCGCCGCCGAGGGCCAGGGAGCCCGTGTCTCCCATGAAGATCTTCGCCGGGGAGGTGTTCCACCAGAGGAAGCCCAGCAGCGAGCCGGTGAGGATCGCGGCGAGCAGGGCCAGGTCCATGGGGTCGCGGACCTCGTAGCAGCCCGGGCCGGTGATGGTGCCGCAGGCCTGGCTCGCCTGGAAGATCGACATCAGGACGTAGGCGCCGGTGATCATGGCGGTGGCGCCGGTGGCCAGCCCGTCCAGCCCGTCGGTGAGGTTCACGGCGTTGGTGGTGGCCGTGGTGATGAGGTTGGACCAGATCACGAACAGCACGTAGGCGAGCACGGGACCGGCGAAGGCCATCTCGAGCCACGGGATGTCACGGACGAAGGAGATGGCCGTCGAGGCCGGGGTCAGGCCGTCGCTGTTCGGGAAGTTCAGCGCCAGCACCGCGAAGACGGTGCCGATGAGGCCCTGCAGGACGATCTTCCCCATGGGGGTCAGGCCGAGGGACTGCTTCTTCGTGATCTTGGTGAAGTCGTCGACGAAGCCGACGAACGCCATGCCGACCGTGAGGAAGAGCAGCAGCACACCGGACGCCGTCGGCCCGGCGAGCTCGGAGTCGAGCATCGCCAGGATGGCGTGGGTCAGGAAGTAGACCACCACGAGCACGACCACGAAGACGAGGCCGCCCATGGTCGGGGTGCCGCGTTTGGTCTTGTGGCTCGTGGGGCCGTCGTCGCGGACGAACTGGCCGTACCCCTTCTTCACCAGGAACCGGATGAACAGGGGCGTGCCCGCGGCCGCGAAGACGAGGCCGAGGACACCGCCGATGAGCAGGCCGATCACGGACGCTCCTCCTTGGGGGTGGACGACGCGGAGTCCTCGGCGCCGACGGCGGCGAGACGCTCGCCGAGCTGGGCGAGCCGCGAGCCGTTGGAGGACTTCACCAGGACGATGTCTCCGGGGGCGAGGAGCTTCGAGAGAAGGTCGAAGGCCTCGTCGAGGTCGGCGGCGAAGTGCGCCTCCTCTCCCCAGCTGCCCTCATTGAGGGCGCCGATGTACAGGGGGCGGGCACCGGCTCCGACGACGAGCAGCTGTGCGATGTTCAGGCGCACGACGGTCTCGCCGACGAGCGTGTGCTCCCTGATGTGTTCGTCGCCGAGCTCCAGCATCTCGCCGAGCACCGCCCAGGTGCGGCGGCCGGTGGCGCGGCCGAGCTGAGCGAGGGTCTTCAGCGCGGCGCGCATGGACTCCGGATTCGCGTTGTAGGCGTCGTTGATGACGGTGACGCCGTCGGGACGCTCCGTACGCTCCATGCGGAACCGGCTGGTCGGGCCGAGACCGTCCAGCACGCCGGCGATGTCCGCCGGGCGGACGCCGGCCGCCGCGGCGGCACCGGCCGCGGCGACGACGTTGTGGGCGTGGTGGACGCCGATGAGCCCGGAGGTGACAGGCACGGTCGGAGCCTCGGTGTCGGCGCCGAGCTGCAGGTCGAACACCGGCCGACCCTCGACGTCGGTGGTCAGGTTCCTAGCGAGGGCCACGCCGGCGGCGCGGCCCGCGGCCACGTCCTCGGCGATCAGCGGCACGGTGTCCTCATCGGTGGAGAACCAGACGACCGGAGCCGTGGTGCGCTCGGCCATGGCGGCGACCTGGGAGTCGTCGCGGTTGAGCAGGACGACGCCCTCGGCGCCGATGGCCTCCACGAGCTCGCCCTTGGTCTTGGCGATGTTCGCCACGCCGCCGAAGCTGCCGGCGTGGGCGGTGCCGACCATGAGGACGACGCCGATGTCCGGCTTCACGATGTCGCAGAGGTACGCGATGTTGCCGACGTGGTCCGCGCCCATCTCCACCACAAGGTAGCGGGTGTCCAGGGATGCGCGGAACACGGTGAGCGGCACGCCGACCTCGCCGTTGAACGAGCCCTGCGGGGCCACGGTCGGCCCCTGCTCGGCGAGGATCGCCGCCAGCAGGTCCTTCGTGGTGGTCTTGCCGGCCGAGCCGGTGATGCCGATGACGGTGGTCTCGGAGTGGGCCCGCACGCGGGCCACCACGTCACGGGCGAGGGCGCCCATGGCCATCACCGCATCCTCCACGAGGATCGACGGGTGCGCGGAGCCGTCCGGAGCCGTGGTGGCACGCTCGGCCAGCACGGCGGAGGCGCCGGCGGACAGCGCGGCGTCGATGTAGTCGTGCCCGTCGGCGTGCTCGCCGGGCTTGGCCACGTACAGGACGCCGTCCTGACCAGCGACCTCACGGGAGTCCGGGGTCACAGCGGTCAGCACGGTCTCCGGGTCGAGCGACTCGGAGAGGGTGCCGCCGACGGCCGCGGCGATCTGGGAAGCGGTGAGAGCGATCATTTGGTCTCGACTTTACCGCGCCCTGGATGACAGATCCGTGAGGCGGCCCTCGCGCCGGTCGGCCAGGGCCGCGCGCAGCTCGACGCGGTCGTCCAGCTCCACGTCCACGCCCGCCACGTCCTGCACGGTCTCATGGCCGCGGCCCGCCAGCAGGATGCTGTCCTCGTCCGCGGCCAGGGCGGCGGCGAGCCGGATGGCCTCGGCGCGCGGCGCCGACTCGTGGACCTCGACGGTGCGGCCCTGCTCGGCCTGCTCCGCCGCCTCGGCCCGCACGCCCTCGAGGACCTGGGCGCGGATCCCGGCGGGGTCCTCGCCGTGCGGGTCGTCGTCCGAGACGATCACCACGTCCGCGTAGCGGGCCGCGATGCGTCCCATCAGCGGACGCTTGGTGGTGTCCCGCTCCCCGGTGGCGCCGAAGACGAGGATGGTGCGCCCGTCGCGGCCGGTGGCGGCACGGGCCTGCGTGAGCGACTCGAGGGCCTGGACCATGCCGTCCGGGTTGTGGGCGAAGTCGACCACGCCGTCCGGCTCACGGCCGACGACCTCCATGCGGCCGGGCACGGCGGCAGCGAAGGGTCCGGCGCCGGCCGGCACGTCCAGCACGTCCTGGAGCAGCTCGAAGGTCTCCTCGCCCAGGGCCTCGAGGACCATGAGGGCGGCCAGGGCCGCGTTGGCCGCGTTGAAGCGGCCCGGCAGCCCGACCGAGGCCTTGAGCACCCGCCCGGTGGCCGCCTCGGTGAGCTCGAATCGATGGCCGAGGCCGTCCGGGGTGAGGGCGGTGAGCTCCCAGTCCGGCACGACGTCCGGGTGGCGTGCGGCGAGAGCGCCCGGCAGGGACGCCGCCGGTCCGAGGGCGAGGGTGGTGGTCGGTGCGCCCGAACGCTCCGCCATGGCGACGCCCCACTCGGGGCCCTCTCCCCCGTCGAGCACGATCACGGCGCGGCCGGTGCGTGCGGCGTCGAACAGGCCGAGCTTGGCCTCGAAGTACTCCTCCATGGAGCCGTGGAGGTCCAGGTGGTCCTGGGTCAGGTTGGTGAATCCGGCGACGGCGTAGCGCAGGCCGGCGATGCGCTCGAAGGACACCGCGTGGGAGGAGACCTCCATCACGGCGGTGTCCACGTCCTCCTGGCGCATCAGGGCCATCAGTGCGTGCAGCTGCGTGGACTCCGGCGTGGTGAGCGAGGAGGGCACGGTGCGCTCTGCCGCCCGTGTGAGGATCGTGCCGATGACGCCGGTCCGGCGGCCGATCGCCTCGAGCAGCGAGCAGGCCAAGAAGCTGGTGGTGGTCTTGCCGTTGGTGCCGGTCACGCCGATCAGCCGGGGTCCGGCGTCCAGTCCCTCGCCGTAGACGGCAGCGGCCGCCGCACCCGCCGCCGTGCGGGGGGTGCCGGTCTTCAGGACGGCGAGGTCGGCCAGGCCCTGCTCGGCGACGAGGGCCGCGCCCTCGGCGTCGGTGAGCACGCCGACCGCTCCCGCCGCGACGGCCTCGGTGGCGAAGGAGGCGCCGTGGACACGGGCACCGGGCAGGGCGACGTACAGGTCGCCCGGCTGCACCACACGGGAGTTCAGGCAGGCACCGGTGACCCGGCCGCGCGGTGCCGTCCCGGACTCGACCGCCTCGATGCCGGCGCCGTGGAGCACCTCCACCAGCGTGGACCAGGCGACCCCGTCAACCCGGTCCGGGCGGAAGGCGCGGTCCTGCTCTGCGGGGGTCAGGGTCGAGGACTCGGTCATGACGGGTGCTCCTGGTCTTTCGGTTCGGAGTGAGGGTTCGGGGGCTGCGGGCAGGCGGCCGTCACCAGGGGCGGTCCTGCGGGTCCTCGGTGAAGACCTTGTAGTCGTCGGGCTTGTCGCCGGTGGCCGGGACGTTGTACTTGCGCAGCAGGTGCTCCATCAGATCGGCGGACAGGGCGTCCAGGTGCGCTCCCTGGTAGTTCTCCGCGGGCCGGTGCATGGAGACGGAGACGACGAATCGCGGGTCGTCCAGCGGCGCCACCGAGGTGAAGCCGATGTTGTAGCCGTCGTAGCGGCCGGAGGGGCCGGCGGCCTGGGCGGTGGAGGACTTGCCGCCGACGCGGTACCCCTCGATTGCCGCGCGCTTGGAGGTGCCCCGGGTGACCACGGTCTCCATCATCCGGATCATCTCCGCGGCGGTCTGCTCGGACACGACCCGGTGCTTCTCGCGGTGGGGGTAGGCATGCTCGGCGCCGTCCGGGTCGACGATCGACTTGATGACCGAGGCGGGGACCATCTCTCCGCCGTTGGCGAGGGCCTGGTAGATCTGCGCGGTGTGGAGGGTCGTCTGCGTGTAGGCCTGGCCGAAGGTCGTGGTCGACCGCTGACGGTTGTCCCATTCCTCCGGCGGCACGAGGGTGCCCGCGGCCGCGGCGGGAAGGCCGATGTTATTGGCCTCGCCGATGCCGAAGGACTTCATGTACTCGAAGCGCTCCTGCAGGGACATCTCCTCGGCCGCCTTGACGGTGCCGACGTTGTAGGAACGGGCGAAGATGCCGGCGAGGGTCATGTCGTACTCGGCGTGCGCGTTGGCGTCGTTGATCCTCTGCCCGTGGAACTCTTCGCTGCTGGGCACGGTGAACTCGCTGAGCGGGGTCAGGTCGGTGGCGTCGAGCGCGGCGGCCATGGTGACGGCCTTGCCGGTGGAGCCCGGCTCGACCGCCTGGGTCATGGCGGTGGGGCGCCAGAACAGCTGGTCGGTGGCGTTCGGGTCGGCGGGGTCGACGGTGGTGGAGTCGGCCATCGCCAGGATCTCGCCGGTCTTGGCGTCGAGGACCACGATGTTGGCCCATTCGGCGTCGTAGTCGGCGGCTTTGGCGGCGATGAGCTCCTGCGCGTACCACTGGATGTCCCGGTCGATCGTCAGCTCCACGTCCGAGCCGTCCACGGCGGGGGTCTCGTTGTACACGGCGTTGGGGATGCGCAGGCCGTTGGCGGCGACCTCGTACTCGCGGCGGCCGGCCTTGCCGGCCAGGGCCTCGTTCTGGCTCAGCTCGAGTCCCTCGCGGGCGGTGCCGTCCGCGGAGACGAACCCGAGGACGGAGCCGGCCACGGGGCCGTTCGGGTAGCTGCGGCGGTCGACGGGCTCGGCGATGAGTCCGGGCACGCGCAGGTCCATGGCGAGGTCGCGGACCTGGGGTGTGACCGAGCGCTTGACCACCGAGTACGGGCGGTCGCCCTTCATCCGGTCGTCCAGGTCGTCTTCGGAGACGCCGATCACGGTGGACAGCTGCGCGATGCGGTCGTCGATCGAGACCATCTCGTTCTGCTCCGTCTCGGAGTTCCACTCCTTGAAGTCCTTGACCAGCCGCTGGTCGACCACCAGATCGTAGCGGCGCACGCTGGTGGCGAGCACCTCGCCGTTGCGGTCCTTGATCGCACCGCGCTCCGGGGTCAGCACTTGGCTGCGGAGCCGCTCGTCGAGGGCGGCGGAGGCCTGGCCGGTCGGGTCGATGCCCTGCACGTAGAGCAGCCGCAGGGCGACGGCGGCGAGCAGGACGAGGCAGACGAGCAGGAGGGTGCGTGCGCGACGCTGCGCCCCCGTGCCCGCCTCGGCTCCGGTGGGGTCGGAGGTCGCGGACATCAGTCCCGGCCGGATTCCGCGTCGTCGGCGGAGCCGTTCTCGGCATCGGCCGCGTCCACGGCGTCCTCGGACGCCGCGCGCTCCTCGGCCTTGCGCTCGGCCGTCCGCTCCTCGGCCGCCTTCTTCTCCTCCGCGGGGTCCTTCAGCTCCGGCCCGGCGATGTGGCCCGGCGGGAGGGCGTCGCCCTCGAGGCTGTTCACGCCCAGGGGCTGGTCCAGGGAGGAGGGCGGGTTGACGTAGGACGCACCCCGCTCGCCCTCCTCGGCCGCGGCGGCCTCGCCGGAGACGCGGCCGGTGGCGACGTCGACGGTGGCGCTGCCGGCCGGGTCGACCATGCCCAGCGCGTCGGCGCGGGCGGCCAGGTTCTGCGGAGCCTCGAGGTAGCCGACGCGCTGGGACAGCAGCTCGTTGGCCTCGGACAGCTCGGTCTGCTGGGCGCGCAGCTCCAACATCTGGTACTGACGGTTGGAGACGGTGATGTTGGCGACGAGGACGACGGCGAGGGCGACCATCAGGATGCCCAGGCACAGCACGGTGATGCCGCGGCCGGTGCGGGGCAGCGGGGCGGGCACCACGGACAGCGGGGTGCGGACGCGCTCGGAGGCGCCTGCGACGTGCTCGAGGGCGCGCTCGGGACGGGGCTCGACGCTCCGCGCCTCTGCGGTTGCGGCCATGCGATGGTCCTCCAGTGCCGTCATCGGGTTCCTCGTGACTTCCTGATCTTCTCTGCTGCGCGCACCTTTACGGAGGAGGCGCGCGGGTTCTCAGCGATTTCCCCGGAAGTCGGCTTCTCCGTGCCGCGGGTCAGGATCTTCACCACGGGTTCGTGCTCCTCGAGCACCACCGGGAAGTTCGGCGGCGCCGTCGATGTCGCCCACTCCCCCAGGTGCCGCTTGGCGATGCGGTCCTCGAGCGAGTGGTAGCTCATGACGACGACGCGGCCGCCGACGTGCAGGCGGTCCAGCACGGCGGGCACGGCGGCCTCGAGCAGGTCGAGCTCGTCGTTGACCGCGATGCGCAGCGCCTGGAAGGTGCGCTTGGCAGGGTGGCCGCCCTTCGCGCCGGCCGCGACGGGGACGGCCGAGCGGATGACGTCGACCAGCTCGCCGGTGGTGGTCAGGGCGCGCTCGGCACGGGCCCGGACGATCGCCCGTGCGATGGGGCCGGCGAACTTCTCCTCGCCGTAGCGGCGGATGAGGCTGCGCAGCTCGGACTCCTCGGCCTCCGCCACGAGGTCGGCGGCGGTGTACGCGGCGTCGGTGTCCATGCGCATGTCCAGCGGGGCGTCGTAGGAGTAGGCGAAGCCGCGCTCCCGTGCGTCCAGCTGATAGGAGGAGACGCCGAGGTCGTAGAGCGCGGCGTCCATGCGGTCCACGCCGGCGGCCGCGAGGGCCTCGGGGACCTGGTCGTAGGTGCCGCGGAAGGGGATGAGCCTGTCCGCGAGGCCCTCCAGCCGTTCGCCCGCCATCCGCAGGGCGTGCGGGTCACGGTCGATGCCCACCACCACGAGGTCCTCGAAACGGCGCAGCATCTGCTGGGTGTGCCCGCCCATCCCGAGGGTGCCGTCGACGGCGATCGGAGTGCGACCGGCGTCCCGGGCCGCCTGCACGGCGGGGGCGAGGAGGTCGATGACGCGGTCCCGCATGACGGGCAGGTGACGGTCCTCGGGGCGCAGCGGCGTCTGTCCGCTCTCGCTGTGCTGCATCGGGGTCCTCCTCCCCTGCTGTGGGTGGGCCGCGTCGGGGCGCCCCGGGCTCGGGGCGACGCCGTCGCGCTTCAGCGTGTCACGCCGGGGGCGGTTCCCCCGGAGACGACACGGATCCCTGGGCCTGATCCCCATCCGACCGCGTTCCGCCTGGCCCAGGGGAAGTCAGGTCAGGTGGCTCGCGTCGGCTGGAGGCCACGCTCAGGGATCCGTGGATGTTCTGTTGTGGACCCGCCCGCGGACGGGTCAGAAGATGCCCGGCAGGACGTCCTCGTCGGTGTCGGAGAAGGAGGTCTCCTGCTCCTGCAGGTACGCGTTCCAGGACTCGAGGTCCCAGATCTCCGCTCGTGTCCCCGCGCCGATCACCGCGACCTCCCTCTCCAGCCCGGCGTACTGCCGCAGCGGAGCGGGCACGGTGATGCGGCCCTGCTTGTCCGGCGTCTCGTCCGAGGCTCCGGACAGGAACACGCGGATGTAGTCGCGCGCCTGCTTCGAGGAGAGCGGAGCCGACCTCATCTGCTCGTGGACCCTTGCGAACTCACGCTCAGAGAAGACGTAGATGCATCGCTCCTGACCGCGGGTCAGGACCAGTCCGTCCGACAGCTCCTCACGGAACTTCGCCGGGAGGATCAGCCGGAACTTGTCGTCCAGACGCGGGGTGTAGGTCCCGAGGAACACGGGCACCCCCTGTCTCGCCGAGCTCCGCACCGGCCGATGCATCGCCTCTGCTCTCTTCTGGACTCCACTTTACCCCACTTTCCCCCACTCTCCAACCACCACATTCACGACGGCGCCCCGGCACTCGCCAGAATCCGCGGATTCGTGCGGATGTCTCACAGTGGAGGACAGTGGAGGGGCCGGCCGCCCGCCCCCGCGACACCCCTCGCCGAAGGCCCGGTGGAGGGCAGGGCAGGCCCGGTGGAGGGGCTCGGGGAGGGGTGTGGAGGGACCGGTGGAGGGAAGTGGGGGCCTCGGCCGCCCACCCCGACGGCGGCCGCCTCCCTCAGGGCGCCCCCTCACCGTCCGAGGGCGCACATGACGAAGGCCCCGACCGCATCGCGGTCGGGGCCTTCGTGGAGTGGTGGGTGGCCGGCGGTGCCCTCCGGGGGCTCAGCGCCCCTGGCCTCGGCGTTCGTCCCACTGCTGTTCGAGGCGGGACATGAAGGCGCTCTCCTTCTTCTTCCCGACGGCTGCCGCGCGGGCGCCGGCATCGGCACGGCCGGCCCCCGAGGAGTCGCCGGAGCTACGGCTGGTGAGCACGTAGACGCCGGCGCCCATGACGGCGACGCCCACGACGCCCACGATCACGTTCTGGAGGGAGACGCCGAGGAGCACGACCGCGAGGCCGGCGACGGCGATCGCGACACCGAGGACGACGCGCCGGACGGAGACGCCGCCGGGGCGGCTGTCCCTGAGGTGGGTGTCGAGCCGGGGGTCCTCCGTGCGCAGCTGGGCCTCGAGCTCGTCGAGCATGCGCTGCTCGCGCTCTGACAGCGGCATGGCCGCACCTCTGCTTTCTTCCGGTCCGTGCTTGCTTCCGGTGCGTCGGATCCGTCCCCGACCTGCGACGCCGTACAGGTCGTCTGACCCACCAGTCTAGTGACGGCGACGCCGCCGGGCCAGTGGGTGACGGCCGCGCACGGCAACCTCCCAGGAGACGGCCCGCCGCCCCGGTCCGGGCATCGCCGCGGCACGCCGTTCAGCCGGCGTCGGAGCAGACCGTCACTGCCGGCGGTCGCGGCCGTCGGCCGCAGGGTCGACGTCGCCGAGCAGCGAGGCCGGGGCGGGTCCGTGGCCCGGAAAGCGACGGCGGACGGCGTCTACCGCACGCTCGGCTGCGCCCCAGTCGGCGGCCCGGCCACCTGCCTCGTCGTCGAAGAGGCTCTGCTGCCGCGGCGCCTGCTCGTCCGTCAGCCGTTCGGCCCGTACTCCGACCAGACGCAGCGGATGGGGCCTGTCCGCGAGCAGCTCCCTGACGGCACGGCGCGCCGGAGCGAAGAGGTCGTGGCCGGAGTCCGTGGGATCCGGCAGCCGGGCGGCCCGCGAACGGACCCGGGCCTCCGGGGACTTCACCCGGACGGTGACGCCGCCGGCGAGCACACCCTCGGCGCGCAGCCGTCCGGCGACGTGGTGGCAGAGCCGGAGCACGTGGCGGTCGATCTCCTCCGGGTCGGTCGGGTCGTCGTCGAACGTGTGATCCGCGCCGATGCTCTGGTGCCCTGTCTCCTGGTGCACCGGACGGGGGTCGAGGCCTCGGGACAGGTCCTCGACGCGTGCCCCGACCTCGCCGAACCACTGGCGCAGGCGCCCCTCCGGCAGAGCGGCGGCGTCACCGATCGTGTCGACGCCGCGGGTGCGCAGCCGCTGGGCCAGCACGGGGCCGACGCCCCACAGGTGGTCGATGGGGCGGGGATGCAGGAACTCGAGGAGCCGCTCCCCGGGGACGACCACCAGGCCGTCGGGCTTGGCGGCCGTGGAGGCCATCTTGGCCACGAACTTCACGGGCGCCGCACCCACGGAGCAGGGCAGACCGAGCTCGGCACGCACGCGTTCGCGGATCGCGGCACCGATCCGGGCCGGCGGGCCCAGACGACGCCGGGAGCCGGCCACGTCCAGGAACGCCTCATCCACGCTGAGCTGCTCGCGCACCGGGGTGACCCGGTCGAGCAGGGCCATGACCTCGGCGGACACGGAACGGTAGACGCTCTGCCGCGGCTCAACGAGGCGCAGCTGGGGGCACAGGCGCAGCGCCTGTCCCACGGGCATCGCCGAGCGCACCCCGAACGCCCTGGCCTCATAGGAAGCGGAGAGGATGACCGAGCGCAGCGACCGGCCGGCCACCGCGGCGGGGACGCCCCGCAGGTCCGGCCGCTCGCGCAGCTCCACGGAGAGGAAGAACGCGTCCATGTCCACATGGAGGACGGTGGCGTCGTCCCCGGGGTCCACGGGCGCCGGCTGCTGCATGTCTTCGACCCTACCCACGGCACGGACGGCATAGGGTGGGCGCATGTCGCAGAACATCCCGCATGACCGCCTGGCCCCGGAGCAGTTCCGCGCCGCCGTGGCGGACCGTCTGACCGAGCTGCTGGGCTCCCACCGCGCCCGCGCCGAGCGGGTCCACCCGGAGGCGGCGGCGGTCGTGGACGCGATCTCCCGGCTGACCGCGGGCGGCAAGCGCCTGCGTGCCACCCTCTGCTGGCTCGGCTGGCGCGCGGCCGGAGGCGCTGCGGACGACCCGAGGATCATCACGGCGGGGGCGGCCTTCGAGCTGTTCCAGGCGGCGGCCCTGATCCACGATGACATCCTCGACCGCTCGGACACCCGCCGGGGCATGCCTGCGGTCCACCGCGCCTTCGAGGCCATGCACCGCTCGTCGGGATGGCGCCACGACCCGGAGCACTTCGGCGTCTCCGCCGCGATCCTCGCCGGAGACGTCTGCCTCTCCCTGTCCGACGCCGCCTTCCACGACGCGTTCGCAGGCTCGCCCCGGGCGGACCGCGCCCGCCAGGAGATGGAGACCATGCGCTTCGAGGTGATGCTCGGCCAGTACCTGGACGTGCTCGCCGAGATGGCTCCGCCGGCTGAGGACCCCGCCGTGGCCGCGCAGCGGGCGGAGACGGTGGTGGAGTACAAGTCCGCGCGCTACTCCGCCGTGCACCCGATGGCCCTCGGTGCCGTCCTGGCCGGCGGCGACGACGGCCTCGTCGCCTCCTTCGAGCCCGTCACCCTCCCCTTCGGACTCGCCTTCCAGTACCAGGACGACCTGCTGGGCGTCTTCGGCGACCCGGAGCTGACCGGCAAGCCTGCCGGCGACGACCTGCGCGAGGGCAAGCGGACCGTGCTGATCGCCCACGCGCTCGACCTGCTGGAGGCGGACACTGCGGCCGCCCTCGAGGACGAGCTGGGCCGGGCCGACCTGAGCGCGCAGAGCGTGGCCCACTGGCAGCAGGCCCTGCGCGAGTGCGGCGCCGAGAAGCGCGTCCGCGCCGAGATCGACGACCTGGTCGCCCAGGCCCAGGAGGCCGCCGGCCGCCTCGAGGGCTCGGGCGCCGAGCCGTCGGCGCTGGCGGACCTGCGCGGCCTGATGGACACGCTTCTGCATCGCACCGCCTGACCCGACGGGCAGGGTGGGTGCCCCGACGGGCAGGGTGGGTGACCCGATGGGCACGGAGGGTGACCTGACGGTCACGGGGGCGCCCGGGACACGGCCCGGTCCGCCCCGACCCGGGCGGACCGGGCCGTGTCAGGCGAGGGGACGTCGTCGGGAGGCCTCCGGCGAGCGCCGGGCCGGGCTCACCAGGCGAGGGGCTGGGCGCGGCGGCGGACCTCCGTCTTGCGGCCGTCGCGCAGTGCGTCGATCGGACGCCCCGGCAGGGACTCGTCCTCGGTGAAGAGCCAGCGCAGGGCCTCCTCGTCGGAGAAGCCGGCGTCGTTGAGGAGGACCAGCGTGCCGTGCACGGGCTCGACGACCCCGGTCGCGGAGAGGAACAGGGCCGGGACGCTGCGCACGGCGCGCTCGCCGCGGCGGACGGCCACGAGCCTCCGGTCCTTCACGAGGTTGTGGACACGGGAGACGACGACGTCCAGGCGGTCGGCGACCTCGGGAAGGGTCAGCCACTGGCCCACGAGGGCGTCGAGGTCGGCGGGGATCTGATCGGAGGCGTCGCTGGTGTTCACGGCTCCACGATAGTTCCCCGGCGGACTGGTCGTTCCCTCACGGGTGCGGTCACGGTGACATCACGACCGGCACGGCCCGCGCCTTTCCCCACGTGACAACCTGTCCCGCGCGCGACACGCCGCACTGACCTGCATCGCCCCGTACTCACAGCGCATTCATTGGTCCCGGCTGGCCCTCACCCCCTCCCCGCACTAGGCTCACGAAGGTCACAGAACGATCTCGTCAACGCGACACGCCGCTGTTGACGAGATCGTTGTGTGATCACGCGGCGGGTGGCCGCCGCGGCTTGTCATCACCGTCGACGACTCCTCGTGAGGTACCCGTTCCATGTCCGCTTCCCAGCAGCAGACGGCCCCCGCGCCGCGCGCTTCCGGTCAGCGTCTCGTCCGCTCGGCCCTGACCACCTCCGTGCTCCCTCTGATGCTCCTCGGCACCGCTCCGGCGGCCCAGGCCGAGGAGGCCACACGCCCGGCCGAGCAGCGGCCCACGGGCTCCGGCTCCGGCTCCGGCTCCGACGGCACCGTCGCGCCCGCCACCAGCACCTACACCGTCCGGCGCGGCGACACGCTCTCCGAGATCGCCTGGGCCCACAGGGTGCCGCTCAAGGAGGTGTTCCGCCTCAACGGCATGGACCACAGCACGGTCATCTACGCCGGCCAGAAGATCACCCTGCCCACCGGCACCGCAGCGCCGACGTCCTCCGGCGAGCGCAAGGCTCCGACCTCCTCGAAGCGTTCCGGCCAGGCCGCCTCCACCTACACCGTCCGCCGCAACGACGGCTGGTGGATCATCGCCCAGCGCACCGGCAGCACCATGGCGGCGCTCCAGAAGGCCAACGGCATGTCCGCCACCACCACGCTCCATCCGGGCATGGTGCTGAAGGTCCCCGGTGCGGCCTCCTCCGCACCTGCTGAGCAGGCCGACCCGGCCCCGACGCGGTCCGCAGGCCGGTCCACTGCGCTCGAGCGCACCGGCTCGACCTCCGGGGAAGCCGTCCGGTACACCGTCGTCGCCGGCGACTCCCCGTGGCGGGTGGCCCAGAAGTTCGGCATCTCCGTGAAGAGGCTGCGCGACCTGAACGGCCTGAGCGTGGACTCGCCGATGTACGTCGGCGACGTGCTGGTCGTAGACGACGGCAGCCCGAAGTCCTCCGCCCCGGCCCCGCAGCACCGCCCGATCGGCAACACGTTCCTCCACTACACCTACCCGGAGCACGTGACCGCCTCGGCGAACGAGAACTACGCCCGCCTGCAGGCCGCGCCGGCCCCGTCGCCGGCCGAGACGCAGCAGTTGATCCGCGAGACCGCCCGCAGCATGGGCGTGGACCCGCGCCTGGCCCTGGCGCACGCGTACACCGAGTCCCACTTCCAGCACCGCTCCGTCTCCCCCGCGAACGCGATCGGCACCATGCAGGTCATCCCGGTGGCCGGCGAGTTCGCGTCCCAGCTGGTGGGCCGGGAGCTGAACCTGCTGGATCCGCAGGACAACGTGACCGCGGGCGTCGCCATCATCCGCTACATGCAGGAGAACACTCCCACCCGTGACTTGGGCATCGGCGCCTACTACCAGGGGCACGGCAGCGTGATGCGCCACGGCCTGAAGCCCGACACCGCCGCCTACGTGGCCCGCGTGAAGGCAGCGATGGCCATGTTCTGACCCTCTCCGCCCGTGTCCTTTCCGGGGCGTGATCTACCCTGGAGCAATGACGTCCCCGCGCACGGACCCGCTGGTGGGAGCGACCCTCGACGGCCGCTACCTCATCCGTGCGCGCCTGGCCCGAGGCGGCATGTCCACCGTGTACCTGGCCCTGGACACGCGCCTGGACCGGCAGGTCGCCGTGAAGGCGATGCTCCCGCACCTGGCGGAGGACCCCGCCCTCGTCGCGCGCTTCGAGGGCGAGGCCAAGACGGCCGCCCGGCTGGCGCATCCGCATGTGGTGGGGGTGCTGGACCAGGGACATGCGGACGGCCCGGACGGCGAGGTCGTCGCCTATCTGGTCATGGAGTACGTCCCCGGCTGCACGCTGCGTCGGATCGTCCGGGACGAGGCCCCGCTGACCTCCCGCCGCGCGCTGACCCTGCTCCTTCCGGTGCTGGACGGCCTCGCCGCCGCGCACGAGGCCGGGCTGATGCACCGGGACGTGAAGCCGGAGAACGTGCTCGTCGGAGAGGACGGCCGCATCCGCGTCGCCGACTTCGGCCTCTCCCGTGCCACCACGTCCCACACCTCGGGCGGCAAGGCCCTGGTGGGCACGGTCGCCTACCTCTCGCCCGAGCTCGTCTCCGGCGAGGAGGCGGACACGCGTTCGGACGTCTACGCGGCCGGCATCATGCTCTTCGAGCTGCTCACCGGCCGTCAGCCGTACACCGCGGACAGCCCGGTGCAGGTGGCCTACGAGCACATCCGCAGCCGGGTGCCGGCGCCGACCGTCCTGGTGCCGGAGGTGCCGGACGCGGTGAGCGACCTGGTGCTGTGGTGCACCGAGCCCGTCCCTGCAGACCGCCCCGAGGACGCGGCCGAGGTGGCCGCCGAGGTGCGCCGCCTGCTCTCCTCCACCCCGGACTCCCTGCTGGACCGCGAGCCGCACTCGACGGCGGCCGAGGAGGAGAGCCTCGAGAACGCCGCCGTCGTCATCGAGCCGGGCGGAGCCGGGCACCAGCCCACCTCCGTGGTGCCGTATCCGTCCGTTCCCGACGACGGTCCCTCACCCGGCACGGGGGACGTCGCCTCCCCCGCGGGCCGGGGCCGGCACGGCGACCACCGCACGGAGCCGCAGCCGGACGGTCGTGACGTCCCGGACCGCGCCCCGGACACCCCTGCGGCCGCACCCGGCCCGACCGCCTCCTCGGACCAGACCCGGGTGCTGGACCGTGGATCGGCGGGCCGCCTCTCGGCGGACCGGCCCTCCGGACCCCCGGCAGGCTCCGCCGCTCCAGGCCCCCGCCCGGTCTCGAAGCGTCAGCGCCGCCGCGCCGCCCAGCGCCCGACCCTGGACGTCGGGCAGGGCAACGGGCGCACCCTGGCCACCGGCATCGCGGTGACCCTGCTGCTCACCGGCATGGCCCTGCTGCTGGGCTGGACGCTCGGCGCCGGCAACGTCCCGTTCTCCGGGGCGTCCTCCACGGTTCCGGACCTCGGCGGCACGGATCGTGAGACCGCCGTGGCGCGCCTGCACGAGGCAGGTCTGCAGGTCGACGTCTCCAGCAGACACGACGAGGTCTACTCCGCCGGCGCCGTGGTGGCCTCCGCTCCGGCGGCCGGCACCGAGGTGCGCACCGGGGACCGGATCGAGCTCACCGTCTCCTCCGGCCCGGCCCCTGTGCTGGCCCCGGACCTCGTGGGCCGCGACGCCGCCGACGCCCGCCTGGCCGCCCAGGACGCCGGCCTGCTCGTCAAGGTCGAGCACACGCGCCACGATCCCGACGTCCCCGAGGGCCAGGTCATCTCCCAGGTGCCCGCGCCGGGCTCGACCACGAGCCGCAACGCTCTGGTGCGCCTGACCGTCTCCGAGGGACCCCGCCGAGTCGCGGTGCCGGACGTGTCCGGTCTGACCGTCCAACAGGCCCGGGACCGGGCCGCCGAGGCCGGTCTGCGGCTGGAGGTCGAGACCACCCCGGGCGGCGGCATCTTCGGTCTGCGCGAACCGCGCATCGCGGAGCAGCAGCCCCGCGGCGGCGCCCGGCTCGATGAGGGCTCGATCTTCCGCGCCCGTGCTTTCTGAGGGCTGACGGGGCCGGATCCTCCGCGGTGGAGGGTCCGGCCCCGTCCTGCGTGCGGCCCCCGTGCCCTCAGGCGCGGCGGTCCGGGTGCGTCAGTGCCTCCGTGACCAGGAAGGCCATCTCGAGGGACTGCTCGTGGTTCAGCCGAGGGTCGCAGAGTGACTCGTAGTGCTCCTCGAAGGCGGACTCGTCCACGAGGTTGGCGCCGCCGAGGCACTCGGCCACGTCGTCTCCGGTGAGCTCGACGTGCATGCCGCCCGGGTGGGTTCCGAGCTCGCGGTGCACGTCGAAGAATCCGGCGACCTCGTCCATGACGTCCTCGAAGCGGCGCGTCTTGTAGCCGTTCTTCGCCGTGACGGTGTTGCCGTGCATCGGGTCGGTGACCCAGACCGGCTCCAGGCCCGCATCCTTCACCCCGGAGACGATGTCCGGCAGGACGTCGCGGATGACGCCGGCGCCCATGCGGGTGATGAAGGTCAGGCGGCCCGGCTCGCGCGTCGGGTCGATCTTCTCTGCCAGGGCCAGCACGTCGTCGACCTTCGTGGACGGGCCCAGCTTGACGCCGATCGGGTTGCGCACGCGGGAGAGGAAGTCCACATGGGCCCCGTCCACCTGGCGGGTGCGCTCACCGATCCAGAGGAAGTGCGCAGAGGTGGCGTAGGGGTCCCCGGTACGCGAGTCCTCACGGGTGAGGGCGCGCTCGTAGTCGAGCAGCAGCGCCTCGTGGGCGGAGTAGAACTCGGTGCGGCGCATCGCCTCGAAGTCCACGCCGGCCGCCCCCATGAAGCGGACCGCGCGGTCGATCTCGGCGGCCATCTCCTCGTACTTCGCGTATGCCGGGTTGGCGAGGAAGCCCTGGTTCCAGGCGTGGACGCTGCGCAGGTCGGCGAAGCCTCCCTGGGTGAAGGCACGAACCAGGTTCAGGGTGGAGGCGGAGGTGTGGTACGCCTGCACCATGCGGCGGGCGTCGTGCCGGCGCGCCTCCTCCGTGAACTCGTAGCCGTTGACGATCTCCCCTCGGAAGGACGGCAGGGTCACCCCGTCACGGGTCTCGGTGTCCGAGGAGCGGGGCTTGGCGAACTGTCCGGCGATGCGACCCATCTTCACCACGGGCACCGACGCGCCGTAGGTGAGCACGGCCGCCATCTGCAGGATCGTCTTCACCCGGGCGCTGATGCGGTTCGCGGTGGATCCGGCGAAGGTCTCGGCGCAGTCGCCTCCCTGCAGGACGAAGGCCTCGCCGCGGGCGGCTTCCGCCAGCCGGGTGCGCAGCACGTCCACCTCGCCGGCGAACACGAGCGGCGGCACCTGGCTCAGCTCGGCGACGGCGGCCTCATAGTCCTCCTGGTCCGCCCACTGCGGCGCCTGGCTGATGGGCAGGCTGCGCCAGTGGTCCAGGCCGGCAGTGGTGGCGGCACCCTCGGAGGTGGCGGTGCCGAAGGCCAGGATCTCGTCGCGGGAGTGTGCAGTCATGCGCTCCACCCTAGGTGCGCGATCCTCGGCCAGGGGCGAGCACACGGCCGGTGGCCGACATGTGGACATGCACGTCTCACAGAGCGCCTCTTCACGGGAGCGGGCGGACGCCGCAGGCGCGACGGCAGACCGAAGCGGGCGGCCGTCGTCGTGGGACGTGCATGCGGCAGCCCGCCGCCGGCGACCGGCCCGACAGACGGGGCGAGGTCAGGTGCGCGCAGCGTGCGGCGGGGCCTGGACGTGGCCGGACTTCACGTCCGCCGCGTAGACGTCCACGTACTCCTGGCCGGAGAGGCGGCGGATGGCCTCCATGATCTCGTCGGTCACCTGGCGCAGGACGGCGATCTCGTCCTTGCGGTCCTTCAGGTGGGAGAACGTGAGCGGCTCGCCGAAGATGATGACCCCCACGCGGCCCGGACGCGGGAGCGACTGGCCGATGGGCTGGACCTTGTCCGTGCCGATCATGGCGATCGGCACCACCGGCACGTCCGCGGCGAGCGCGAGCTTGGCCACGCCGATCTTGCCGCGGTGCAGGCGACCGTCGGGGCTTCGGGTGCCCTCCGGGTAGATGCCGAGCAGCTTGCCCTCCTGGAGGGCCTCCAGGCCCGCCTGCAGGGAGCGCAGGGAGGCGGCGCCACCGGAGCGGTCCATCGGCAGCTGGTTGATCGCCACGAAGAACTTCCTGGTGATCCAGCCCTTGAGGCCGGTGCCGGTGAAGTACTCCATCTTGGCGAGGAAGTGGACCTGGCGGTCCAGGCTCGCCGGCATGAACACGGAGTCCGAGACGGAGAGGTGGTTGCTGGCGAGGATCGCCCCGCCGGTCTCGGGCACATGGGCACGGCCCTTCACCCAGGGGTTGAACAGCGCCCTCACCACGGGGCGGACCACGAACGTGCGGGCGGACCGGTAGAAGGTGGACATGCCTCTCCTGGGACGGCGGACGGACGGTGCTGTGGCTCCATCGTAGTCCGAGCGGCGCCGCTAGGGTGGTGGCCATGCCCCACACGCGACGCACCTGCCCTGTGCCGCCGACTGCGGCCGGGACCGTCCCGGTCGACCCTGTTCATCGCCCGCTGGACCTGCCGCCGGCACGCGGCGCCGGCGACCGCGCCGTCGTGATGGTGCACGGCTTCACCTCCGGCCCGCACTCGGTCAAGGACTGGGCCCACGCCCTGGCCGAACGCGGCAGCAGGGTGATCGTGCCGCTGCTGCCGGGACACGGCACCTGTTGGCAGGACCTCAACAGGGTCAGCGCCGATGACCTGCGCAGCGCCGTGCGCGCACACGTGGACCGCGCCCTGACCGAGCACCGCCACGTGGTGGTGGCCGGCCTGTCCATGGGCGGGGCGCTCGCCCTGGACGCGGCGGCACACCGCCCGGTGGCGGGGGTGGCCGTGGTGAACCCGGCCCTGTCCTTCGGACAGCCGCTCGCCCATGCCGCTCCCCTGCTGCGCTGGGTGGTCGCGTCCACGGCCCCGGTGGCCGACGACGTCGCGGCCCCGGTCAGCGAGCACGCGTACGAGCGCACCCCGGTCGGCGGCGTCGCCGCGCTCGGCCGCATCCAGCGAGCCGCAGTCCGCGGGCTGCCCCGGATCACCGCAGACGTCGTCTCGTACTGGTCCCCGCAGGACCATGTGGTGCCGCCGTCCTCCCAGGACCGTCTGCGGGCCGGGCTGCGTGCGGCCGCCTTCGAGCAGGTGCGCCTGGAGCGCAGCTACCACGTGGCCACCATGGACCGCGACCTGCCGCTGATCGTGGAGCACAGCGCCGCCTTCGTGGACAGCGTGTGCCGGAAGGCGGCCCGCCGATGACGCCGGACCGCTTCCCGGACGGCCCCGAGGACCACGAGGGCCCCGAGCGCCGTCACCCCTCGGACGACCAGGTGTGGGACGACATCGTCGCCCGCCTCCGCCCGGACATGCCCGCGGCCCCGCCGGCCGAGGAGGGGCGTCGGACCTCAGCCGAGGGCGGCCGTCCCGCGCCGCCGCACGAGCCTCCCGCGCCGGCTGCGCCGTGGCCGGTGCTGCACCCCGAGCCCGACGAGGACGAGGAGCTGCCCGGCGAGTTCGTGCCGCCGGAGCCGCCGCCGGTGCTCAGCGGGCGCCCCTCCCTCGTGCTCGCCGCAAGCGCCCTGCTGCTGCCGATCCTCGCCCTCCTGATCCTGGCGGTCCTGCCGGTGGTGTCCCTGCCCGGCTGGGCGCTGTTCGCCCTCGTCCTGGTCGCCGCCGGCGGCGGCGTGGGCCTGTTCCTGCAGCTGCCCCGACGCGGCGACGGCCGCGGAGACCGCCTCGACCGCGGGGCCCAGATCTGACCGTCGGGCACCTGCCCTCCCGGGCCCGGACCCGACCACCACGCTGCCGCCTGGACGGATACGGAAAAATCCGAGACTGCGGGTATCGTAGACTTCAGCAATGTGATCCCCGCCACGGACTCGGCGGCGGATCTGGTCCCCTCACGTGCACCAGGAGCCTCTATGCAGCAGATCAGCACCCCGCCCGCACCGGCGCTGCCCGCCGAGTCCAACATCACGGACCTGCTCGAGCGCCAGGTGCGCGAGCGCAGCCACGGCATCCTCTTCTCGGTGCCGGTGGGCGAGACCGCGTGGCGCGACGTCACCGCCAAGGAGTTCCGTGACCGCGCCGTCGAGCTGGCCAAGGGCCTCATCGCCTCCGGCATCGGCCAGGGCGACCGCGTCGGCCTCATGGCCGCCACCCGCTACGAGTGGACCCTCGTCGACTTCGCCATCTGGTACGCCGGCGCCGTGACCGTGCCGATCTATGAGACCTCCTCGGCCTCCCAGGCCGCCTGGATCGTCGAGGACGCCGCGATCAAGGCGGTCGTGGTGGAGAACGCCGACCGGCGCAAGACGGTCACCGACGCCGTGCACCGCGAGTCCCTGCCCGAGCTCAAGGGCCTGTGGGTCATCGATCCGGACTCCGGCCTGCCGGGCACCGGCCTGGACGAGCTCGCCGCGGCCGGCCGCGACGTCGCCGACGAGGACGTCGAGGCCCGCCGCTCGCACGCCGGGCTCGAGGACCCCGCGACGATCATCTACACCTCTGGCACCACCGGCAAGCCCAAGGGCTGCCTGCTCACCCACGGCAACTTCGCCGAGCTGTGCCACCAGGCCCTCGAGAGCTCGCTCGGGGACATCGTGAACGAGCGCGAGTCCACCGTGCTCTTCATCCCGCTGGCGCACGTGTTCGCCCGCTTCGTGTCCGTGCTGACGGTCGCCGCCGGCGCCCGCTGCGGCCACACCTCGGACCTCACCAAGCTCACCACGGCCCTGCAGTCCTTCAAACCCTCGTTCCTCCTGGCCGTCCCCCGCGTGTTCGAGAAGGTCTACAACGCCGCCCTGCTCAAGGCCCAGGACGGCGGCAAGGGCGAGATCTTCGAGAAGGGCGCACAGGTCGCGATCGCCTACTCCAAGGCCCTGGACACCGGGAAGGTGCCGCTGGCCCTCAAGGCCAAGCGCGCCCTGTTCTCCAGGCTGCTCTACGGCAAGATCCGCGCAGCCATGGGCGGCGAGCTGCAGTACGCCGTCTCCGGCGGCGGCCCGCTGTCCACCGAGCTGGCCCACTTCTTCCGCGGCATCGGCCTGACCGTCCTCGAGGGCTACGGCCTGACCGAGACCACCGCGCCGATCACCGTGAACACCCCGGACGACCTGAAGATCGGCACCGTGGGCCTGCCCCTGGGCGGCAACGCGGTGAAGATCGCCGAGGACGGCGAGATCCTCGCCAAGGGCGTCTGCGTGATGGCCGGGTACCACCAGCGCGACGACGCCAACGCCGAGGCCTTCGACGACGAGGGCTGGTTCCGCACCGGAGACCTCGGCTCCCTGGACGAGGACGGATTCCTCAAGATCACCGGCCGCAAGAAGGAGCTCCTCGTGACCGCCGGTGGCAAGAACGTCGCCCCGGCGCAGATGGAGGACCTCATCCGCTCCGACGCGGTGGTCTCCCAGGTCATGGTCGTGGGCGACGGCAAGCCGTTCGTCGCCGCGGTCGTCACGCTCGACGCGGACACCCTCCCCGGGTGGCTCTCCGCCCACGGCCTGGACTCGGGCATGTCCGTGCCGGAGGCCGCGAAGAACGAGAAGGTCCGCGCCCACATCGCCGAGATCGTCGAGCGCACCAACCAGACCGTGTCCCGCGCCGAGTCGATCCGCGAGTTCCGCATCCTCGACCGCGACTTCACCCTCGAGGACGGCCACATGACCCCGTCCCTGAAGATGCGGCGCGCAGCGATCATGAAGGACTTCCAGACGGAGATCGACTCGATCTACAACGGCGGCTGATCCGCGCCGGCGGCACCGGCCGCCGCAGGCGCCTGCGGGCCCCGGACCACCCCAGGTCCGGGGCCCGCGTGCGTCCGGCTCAGAGCAGGCCGGAGTCCGGGACGTCGAGGCCGAGCAGGGCGTTCTCCACCACCTCGGACAGGGCCGGATGGATCCAGTACTGACCGCGGGCCATGGTGTGCGCGTCCAGGCCGAAGGACATGGCCTGCACCAGCGGCTGGAGGAGGTTCGCCGCCTCGTGGCCCACCAGGTGCGCGCCCAGGAGTCGCCCGGTGCGGCGGTCCGCGACCAGCTTGCACAGGCCGACGGCGTCGTTCATCGCCCAGCCGTAGGCGACATCGCCGAACTCCTGCTCCTTCACCGTCACGTTCTCGGCGCCGATCTGGTCCACCGCCTGCTGCTCGGTCAGTCCGGCGGAGGCCACCTGCGGGCGGGAGAACACGGCGGACGGCACCGGGGCCAGGCGGTTCTCGCGCAGATCCTCCGGATGCACCAGGTTGTGCGCCACCACGCGCGCCTCATGGTTCGCCACGTGCTTGAGCTGCCAGGAGTTGGCCACGTCTCCCAGGCCCCACATCCCCTCGACCGGCTCTCCGCCACAGAGCAGCCGCTGGTAGGCGTCCACGGCGAGGACGCCGCGGTGGGTGACGTCCAGGCCGGCCGCCGCCACGTCCAGGGTGTCCACGTTCGGGGTACGGCCGGTCGCCATGAGCACCACGTCGGCCTCGAGCTCGAGGAACGCCTCGGCCGTCCCGGCGGCCTGCTCCCCCGTCCCGGCGGCCGTGCCCTCCTGCGCGGCACCGCGCCAGCTGCGGGCGAAGCGGACGGTGACGGGGCCGTCGTCGTGCCCGGGGACGATCTTTCGCGGCTCCCAGCCGGTGCGCACGTCCCATGTGCGGGAGGCGATCTCGGTGAAGCGGGCGGAGACGGAGTCGTCGTGGGAGGTCAGCAGCCGTTCGCCGCGGATCACCTCGACCACCTCGGAGCCGAGGCCGTCGAACACGGCGGCGAACTCCACGGCGATGAACCCTCCGCCGACCACCACCACGCGGCGCGGCAGCTCAGGCAGTCGCATGACGGTGTCCGAGGTGTGCACGGCGGGCAGGTCCACGCCGGGAATGTCCGGCAGCGACGGCCGGGAGCCGGCGGCCACCACGATCTGGTCCGCGGTGAGCACCCGCCCGGAATCCGTGGTGAGCTGCTTGGGGCCGGTGAAGCGCACACGTTCCTCGACCACGGTGGTGTAGTCCAGCTCGTCGCGACGGTACCGCAGCCCGCTGTCGCTGATGGCGTCGATGCGGCCGAAGATGCGGTCCCGCAGCGCCGGGAAGTCCACACCCTCGCGGCGCAGGTCCACGTTCACCCGGGCCGCCTCCTGCTCGGAGCCGCCCAGCGAGGCGGGGTAGGCGTACATCTTCGTGGGGATGCAGCCCACGTTGAGGCAGGTGCCGCCGAAGGTCCCACCGTCCACGACGGCGACCCGGCGGCCCTCCCAGGCCTCGCTGATCAGGAAGTTGCCGGAGCCGGAGCCGATGATGATCAGGTCGAAGTGCTCGGCGGCCGCAGTCCCGGGGTGGTCGAAGGTGGAGGTGCTGGTCGACATGCCAGCCAGCATAGGCCGGACGCAGCGCTGGGGCGGGCACCGCAGCTGCGGTGCCCGCCCCAGCGGACGCTGCGCCCCTGCGCGGGGCAGGGAAGGTCAGGCCTCGTCGATGACCACGATGAGGTCGCCGCCGTTGACCGGGGTGACGCCCTCGAGGACGACTCGCTTGACGGTGCCGCCCACGGGCGTGGTGATCGCCGCCTCCATCTTCATCGCCTCGATGGTGGCGACCGGGTCGCCGGCCTCCACCGTGTCGCCCTCGGCGACCTGGACGGTCACAGAGCCGGCGAACGGTGCCGGGATCTGGCCGGCCACGGACGAGTCGGCCTTCTCCGCGGTGCGGACGGAGGACTCCACCGAGCGGTCGCGGACCATCACGTGGCGCATCTGGCCGTTGAGGGTGAGCATGACGGTGCGCATGCCCTTCTCGTCCGGCTCGGACACGGACTGCAGGACCGCCAGGAGGCGGACGCCGCGGCCCAGGGAGATGACGTGCTCGCGGCCCGGCACGAGGCCGTAGAGGAAGTCGCGGGTGTGCAGCGTCGAGGTGTCACCGAACTCATCGCGGTGGGCCTCGTACTCCTTGGTCGGGGCCGGGAAGAGCAGGCGGTTCAACGTGGCGCGGCGCTGCTCGCCGGACTCGGCCAGCACGGCCTTGTCCTCCTCGGGGATCTCGGTCATGCCGGTGCCCTCACGGCGGCCCTGCAGGGCCTTCGTGCGGAACGGCTCCGGCCAGCCGCCGGGCGGGTCGCCCAGCTCGCCGCGGAGGAAGCCGACCACCGAGTCCGGGATGTCGAAGTCCTGCGGGCGCTCGGCGAACTCCTTCGGGTCCACGTCCCGGCCCACGAGCTGCAGGGCGAGGTCGCCGACGACCTTGGAGGACGGGGTCACCTTCACCAGGTGGCCGAGCATGTCGTCCGCGGCGGCGTACATGGACTCGATCTGCTCGAAGCGCTCGCCCAGGCCGAGGGCGATCGCCTGCGTGCGCAGGTTGGACAGCTGACCGCCCGGGATCTCGTGCTGGTACACCCGGCCGGTGGGGGCCTTGAGGCCGGCCTCGAACGGCGCGTAGATCGAGCGCACGGACTCCCAGTAGGGCTCCATGGCCGCGGCGGCGTCCAGGGTGAGGCCGGTGTCCCGCTCGGTGTGCTCGAGCGCGGCGACGAGGGCGGACATCGGCACCTGGCTGGTGGTGCCCGCCATGGAGGCGGTCGCCACGTCCACGGCGTCCACCCCGGCCTCGGCGGCGGCGAGGAGGGTTGCCAGCTGGCCGCCGGCGGTGTCGTGGGTGTGCAGGTGCACGGGCAGGTCGAACTCGGCGCGCAGGGCGGTGACGAGCTCGCGGGCGGCGGCCGGACGCAGCAGGCCGGCCATGTCCTTGATGGCGAGGATGTGCGCACCGGCGTCGACCATCTGGCGGGCCAGGCCCATGTAGTAGTCGAGGGTGTACAGCTTCTCGTCCGGGTCGGACATGTTTCCGGTGTAGCAGAGGGCGGCCTCGGCCACGGCGGTGCCGGTGGCGCGGACGGCCTCGATCGCCGGGGTGATCTGCGAGACGTCGTTCAGCGCGTCGAAGATGCGGAAGATGTCCACGCCGGCTTCGGCGGCCTCGGCCACGAAGGCGTCGGTCACCTCGGTCGGGTACGGGGTGTAGCCCACGGTGTTGCGGCCGCGCAGCAGCATCTGGATCGGGATGTTCGGCATCTCGGCGCGGAGCAGCTCGAGGCGCTTCCACGGGTCCTCGGAAAGGAAGCGCAGGGCCACGTCGTAGGTGGCGCCGCCCCAGGCCTCGACGGAGAACAGACCCGGCAGGGTGTGGGCGACCGCCGGCGCGGCGGCCAGCAGGTCACGGGTGCGGACGCGGGTGGCCAGCAGGGACTGGTGGGCGTCGCGGAACGTGGTGTCCGTGACGGCCAGCGCGGTCTGCTCACGCAGCGCCGTGGCGAAGCCCTCGGGGCCCTTCTCCTGGAGCACCTGGCGCCAGCCGGTCGGCGGCACGGCGTCCGGGTTGCGGGACGGGCCGTCGAACGGCGAACGGTCCGGCTCCTGGGACTTGTCGCCCGGGTGGGCCGGCAGGCGGTCGCGCGGGTCGATGCCGTCGATGCGATCGCCGTGGGGCCTGTTCACGGTGACGTCGGCCAGGTACTGCAGCACCTTGGTGCCGCGGTCCCGGGACCGGTTGACCTGGACCAGCTCCGGGTGGGTGTCGATGAAGTCCGTGGCCACGTCGCCGGCGAGGAACTGCGGGTCGTCCAGCACGTTCATCAGGAACGGGATGTTGGTGGCCACGCCGCGGATGCGGAACTCCGCCAGCGCACGGCGGGCACGGTGCACGGCGGTGAGGTAGTCGCGACCGCGGCAGGTGAGCTTCACCAGCATGGAGTCGAAGTGCGGGGAGACTTCGGCGCCGGCGTAGATCGTGCCGCCGTCCAGGCGCACGCCGGAGCCGCCGGCGGAGCGGTACGCGGTGATGGTCCCGGTGTCCGGGCGGAAGCCGTTGGCCGGGTCCTCGGTGGTGATGCGGCACTGCATGGCGAAGCCGCGCAGGCGCAGGGACTCCTGGGTGATGCCGAGCTCCGGGAGGGTGGCGCCGGCGGCGATGCGCAGCTGGGCGCCCACCAGGTCCACGTCGGTGACCTCCTCGGTCACGGTGTGCTCCACCTGGATGCGCGGGTTCATCTCGATGAACACGTGCTGGCCGGCGCGCTCGCCCGCAGTGTCCACGAGGAACTCCACGGTGCCGGCGTTGACGTAGCCCATCTCCTTGGCGAAGGCCACGGCATCCCGGTAGAGCGCCTCGCGGATCTCCTCGTCCAGATGCGGGGCCGGGGCCATCTCCACGACCTTCTGGTGGCGACGCTGCAGGGAGCAGTCGCGCTCGAAGAGGTGGACCACGTTGCCGGCGCCGTCGGCGAGGACCTGGACCTCGATGTGGCGCGGGCGGAGCACGGCCTGCTCGAGGAAGACGGTGGGGTCGCCGAAGGCGGTGTCGGCCTCACGCATGGCGGCTTCGAGGGACCCCTTGAGGTCCTCGCGCCTCTCCACGCGGCGCATGCCGCGTCCGCCACCGCCGGCCACGGCCTTGACGAAGATCGGGAAGCCGATCTCCTCGGCCTGTTCCAGGAGCCAGTCCACGTCCGCGGAGGGCTCCGAGGAGGCCAGGGTCGGGATGCCGGCGCGCTTGGCGGCACGCAGTGCCTCCACCTTGTTGCCGGTCAGCTCGAGCACGTCGGCCGGCGGGCCCACGAAGGTGATGCCGTTGTCCGCGGCGGCGCGGGCCAGGTCCGCGTTCTCGGAGAGGAAGCCGTAGCCCGGGTAGATGGCCTCTGCGCCGGCGTCCTTGGCGACGCGGATGATCTCGTCCACGTCCAGGTAGGCGCGGACCGGGTGGCCCTCCTCGCCGATGCGGTAGGCCTCGTCGGCCTTCTGACGGTGGATCGAGTTGCGGTCCTCGTAGGGGAAGACGCCCACGGTCTTGGCGCCCAGCTCGTAGCAGGCGCGGAAGGCGCGGACGGCGATCTCGCCGCGGTTGGCGACGAGGACCTTCGAGAAGACGGGTGCGGTGTCGGCTGTGGGGGCCGCGTCGTTGCGGCCGGAGGTGTTCTCGGCAGAGTCGCTCATGCTGGCAGTGTGCCACAACATCTGGACGTGCATCTGCATGTCTCGCTGGGTTCACGCGGGCATGAGACTGCCCCGTCACGTTCGCGCGGAGACGTGGCCGACAGGGCCGGACGCACCCGGCCTCAGCGGGTCAGGAGGCGCTCTGCTGGCGGCGTGCGCGACGGCGGGCGGAGAGCACGTCGCCGGGGAACTGCTCGGCCTGCGGGAGGTGCTCGCTGGGCAGCTCGGCGAGGGTGCCCTCGACCTCGCGCCACACCCGGCCCACGGCGATGCCGAAGACGCCCTGACCGCCCTGGACCAGGTCGATGACCTCGTCGGCGGAGGTGCACTCGTACACGGAGGCACCGTCGCTCATGAGGGTGATCTGGGCGAGGTCCTCCACACCGCGCTCGCGCAGGTGGCCGACGGCGGTGCGGATCTGCTGCAGCGAGACGCCGGTGTCCAGCAGCCGCTTGACGACCTTGAGCACGAGGATGTCGCGGAACGAGTAGAGGCGTTGGGAGCCGGAGCCGGCGGCCGTGCGCACCGTGGGCACGACGAGGTCGGTGCGCGCCCAGTAGTCGAGCTGCCGGTAGGTGATGCCGGCGGCCTTGCACGCGGTCGGGCCGCGGTAGCCGGCCTCTTCGTCCAGCTGCGGCATGTCGTCGGTGAAGAGGATGCCTTGGTGGGAGCCGACCGGTGCGGGCCGACCAGAACCTGCATGGGGTGTCACGAGTGAGCCCTCCTGGTCTCGGTTCCGCTTCGGGGGAAGTGGGTGCCGACGTCTCGGGCCCCGCCCTCCGGTGACCGTGGAGGGACAGGGTGGGCCGCCGGCGGCGCGGAACCCTTCTCCATGAAGGTACGGTCCCGGGCGTCCCCGGTCAAAGACCTGCCGCCCGCACGAACCGGCGTGTCGCCGGCCGGCGGCCGCCCGCAGGGGCACGACGACGGCCCGTGCCTCCGCCGTCCCCGCCCTGTGCACACGGGCTCGGCTCAGGCGAAGTCCTCCGGGTCCACGTCGTCGAGGAAGCGGCGGAAGGACTCCAGGTCGTCGGTGTCATGCTCCTGCGCGGGCACGCCCAGCTCCTCGACCACGGCCGGCGGGGCGAGCACGGGGGCCTCGGCCCGCAGCGCCACGGCCACGGCGTCCGAGGGGCGCGCGTCCAGCACGGTGCCGTCGGCGAGCACGAGCTCGCCGAGCACGGTTTCGCCCTCGGTTCCGGTGAGGCGGGCGCAGGAGACGGTGCCGCCCAGTGCCCGCACGGCGGACAGCAACAGGTCGTGGGTGAGCGGACGCGGCGGGGGGACGTCGTCCAGGACGAGCGCCACCGCGGTGGCCTCAGCGGCTCCCACCCACACGGGGACCACCCGGTCCCCCGCCGGAGTGAGCAGCAGCAGGGCGTGGTTCTGGGCGGGCAGGTCCACCCGGACTCCCAGGACAGTGAGGGGGACGTCGTCGGGAGCACTCATCGGCGCGGCCCCTCGGCGAGGGCGGAGACCCCGTCCTCCACGAGCGCGGAGTGCAGGGAGAGCATGGCCTCGCCGAGCCGGCGGGCCGTCTCTGCGGTGCGGGCGCGGGAGTCCTCGTCCCGGCGCGTGGCCAGCGGGGCCACGACCTGCTGCACGAGGCCGAGCTCGCGGTCTGCGGCGCCACGGACGGGCCGGAGGTGGCGCGGTTCCAGGCCGTGCTCGGCGAGGGTGGCCACGGCGGCCACCACGTCCGAGGCGTTCTCCGGGTAGCGGCCCTCGGCATCCGGCGCCGGGAGCAGCGCGTACCGCTCCATCTCGGCCAGGGCGGCCGGGGTCAGCCCATGGGCGGCGCAGAGCTCGTCCCCGGTGAGCCGGCGGGCGGTCGGCTCGGAGGGTGTGGCGCCGGCTCGCCGGGCGTCCAGGGTGTGCCCGCCGGGCAGCGGCTCCGGCCGCTCGCCCCGGTCCAGGGCGTCCAGGTGTTCGCGGATCACCTTCAGCGGGAGGAACTGGTCCCTCTGGACGGTGAGGACGAAGCGGAGCCGCGCCACGTCGTCTGCCGTGAACTTGCGGTACCCGGCCGGGGTGCGCGCCGGGTGGACCAGGCCGCGCTCCTCGAGGAAGCGCAGCTTGGAGGCCGCCACCCGGGGGAACTCGTCCTGCAGCTCCGTCAGCACCTCGCCGATCGTGAGCGTGGACGGCGACGCCCCCGAGTCCTCTCGGGGGCGTCGTGACGTGCGCGGGGCGTCTGCCTGCACGGCGTCCGTGGCCTCAGGCGCGGCCGGGGGCCGTGTAGTAGGTCATCCGGAACTTGCCGATCTGGACCTGCATGCCAGTGCGCATCTGCACCTGGTCCACACGGTCCTGGTTCACGAACGTGCCGTTCAGCGAATTGCTGTCCACCAGCTCGTAGCCCTGCTCGGAGCGGCGGAACTCCGCGTGGCGTCGGGACACGGTGACGTCGTCCAGGAAGATGTCGGCATCCGGATGGCGGCCGACCCGCACGACGTCTTCGTCCAGCAGGAAGCGTGCCCCGTGGTCCGGGCCCTCGTGGGCGACCAGCAGCGCCGAGTCCATGGGCAGCGCGGCGATCGCCTCGCGCTCCTCACCGGACAGGCTGTGATCGGTCACCGGAGCCAGGTCCGGGAGGCTGATGCTCGTGGTGTGGGCCTCAGGCTCGCGGCCGGCCCCGGCCGGAGAGTGGTGCTCCTGCATGGTGTGTCTCGACTCCTGATGAAGGCCCCGAGTCGCTCGGGGCGGGACGGCCGCTTCCTGCGGCGGATGACGTGGTCGCCGTCGTCAGCCGACCTGTGCGGTGTAGGCGGCGGCGTCCATGAGGGCGTCCATCTCGGACGCGTCGGACAGCTCGACCTCGAACAGCCAGCCGCCCTCGTACGGGGCGGTGTTGACCAGGCCCGGCTCGCCGTCGAGATCCTCGTTGACGGCGGTGACCTTGCCAGACACCGGGGCGAAGATGTCCGAGACGGACTTGGTGGACTCGACCTCCCCCACGGCGGACCCGGACTCCACGTCCGAGCCGACCTCCGGCAGGTCGACGTAGACGACGTCGCCCAGGGCGTCCTGCGCGAAGTCGGTGATGCCGATGCGCACGGTGCCGGCGGCTGAGGCCTCGGCGATCCACTCGTGCTCGGCGGAGTACTTCAGGCCCTCGGGAATGGCGGTCATGGCGGTGTCTCCTGTCTCAGTCGACGGACGGCGATGTCACTGCACATACTAACGGAGATGTGACGCGTTCCACGCCTCAGGCTCCCCCGGAGACACCGCGCCCCCGGTGCGCGGCGCACCGGGGGCGCGGGGCCGTCGTCGGGAAGGACGGACGGAAGACGGCTCCGACCGGGTCAGTCGATGCCGCGCATGGCGCGGTGGACCGGCTTGACCACCAGGAGCATCAGCACGCCCACCCCCACGGTCACGGCGCCGATGACGCCGAAGTAGGCGGCCTCGTTGTCCGGCGAGTAGGAGCCGGCCAGCGAGCCGGCCGCGGCGGTGCCGAGGGCTACGGAGAGGTTGTAGAGGGCCACCATGAGCACCGGGAACGCGGCCGGGGCCAGCTTCGTGGACAGGGACAGGCCCACCGGGGAGACCAGCAGCTCGCCGACCGTGGCCACGAACAGGATCAGGGTCAGCCACAGCAGCGGGACCGCGGCCACCGGGGCCATCGGGATGAACAGCAGGAAGGCCACGCCGATGGCGATCAGGCCCAGGCCGAACTTGGCCGGGGTGACCGGCTGGCGGCGGCCCAGCTTCGTCCACAGGGCGGCGAACAGCGGGGCGAACACGATGATGAAGATCGGGTTGATCGAGTTCACCCACTCCATCGGGATGTCCCAGCCGAACACGCTGCGGTCCAGGCGCTGCTCCGAATAGATGGCGATCACAGTGAACTGCTGCTGGAACAGGGCGAAGAAGACGGCGGAGCCGATGAACAGCGGGATGAACGCCTTCACGCGGGAGCGCTCGGCCGCGCTGACCTTGTCCGAGCGCAGCAGCACCGCGAAGATCGCCACGGCGGCGACGGCGGCCACCACGACCACGGCGTCGGCGAGGTTCCCGATGTTCAGCACACCGGTGGCGAAGAGGACGGCCACCACGGCCAGGGCGATCACCGCGACCAGGGCGGTGCGGCCGTAGGCGGAGCGGGGCAGGCGGTCCGGGACGGCGTGCACCTCGCGCGGCAGGGAGCGGCGGGCGACGGCGTACTGGACCAGGCCGATCGCCATGCCGACGGCGGCCAGGCCGAAGCCGACGTGGAAGCCCCAGGCCTCGCGGGCGGCGCCGGTGACGAGCGGGCCGATGAGGGCGCCGACGTTCACACCCATGTAGAAGATGGAGAAGCCGGCGTCGCGGCGCGGGTCCTCACGGGAGTACAGGGCGCCCACCAGGTTGGCGGCGTTCGCCTTCAGGCCGCCGGAGCCGACGGCCACGAGGGCCAGGCCGAGCGCCAGTCCGGCGTAGCCCGGCACGAGGGCCAAGGCGATGTGGCCGAACATGATGAGCACGGCGGAGTAGAACATGGTCCGCTCGGAGCCCAGCAGGCGGTCGGCCACCCAGCCGCCGAGGATGCAGAACACGTACACGAGGCCGCCGTAGGCGCCCACGATGCCGGTGGCGACGGCCTCGTCCATGCCCAGGCCGCCGCGGGTGAACTCCCAGCTCATGTAGTACACGAGCATGACCTGCATGCCGTAGAAGGAGAAACGCTCCCACATCTCCACGGAGAACAGGTTGGCCAGCTGGCGCGGCTGGCCGAGGAAGGTCTTGGTCTCGCCGGTCGTGCCGGCGGCGGTCGGGGTCTCTGGCGACGGGGTCATCGCACTGTCGTTCGGTGTCATCACCGGCCGCAGTGTGCTCTCCTTCACGTTCCGGGGCAACGGCCTCGGCCGGAGTGTCGCAGATCCGTCGGTGAGAATTCCCACACTCCGTTCAGGGTCCGCGCCCGCGCACGTAGGGTGTCCGAGTGCCGCAGTACCGAGACCTCACCCGCGCCCGCAGCCTGATCGCCCCTGTCCCGGACTTTCCCGAAGAGGGGGTCGTGTTCCAGGACGTCATGCCGCTGCTCACCGACCCGGTGGCCCTGCGCTCCTGCGTGAAGGAGATGCTCGCGCCGTTCATGGGCCGGTTCGACGTGGTCGCCGGGCTCGAGGCCCGCGGCTTCCTGCTCGCCGGCGCGGCCGCGATGGTCGCCGACGTCGGCATGGTCCCGATCCGGAAGGCCGGCAAGCTCCCCCGCCCGGCCGCCGAGGCCTCCTACGACCTCGAGTACGGGCAGGCGACCGTCGAGGTCCAGGCGGACGTGGCCCCCGGCAGCCGGGTGCTCGTCCTGGACGACGTGCTCGCCACCGGCGGCACCCTCAGCGCCGCCCACGAGGTGCTGCGCTCGATCGGCTGCGAGGTGGCCGGCAGCGCCGTGCTGCTGGAGATCCCCTCCCTCGGCGGCCGGTCCCGCGTGCCAGACGTGCACGCCGTCTTCGCCGGCTGAGACCGGCACGGTTGGCCGCGCCCGGCGGTCGCGCCGCACCGCCTCCGAGACGACGAAACCCGCGAGATCATGATGATCTCGCGGGTTTCAGCGGGTCGGGCATGCGGGATTTGAACCCACGACCTCTTGACCCCCAGTCAAGCGCGCTACCAAGCTGCGCCAATGCCCGAGATGTCGTACCGGCATCGCTGCCGGAACGGCACTGGAACACCATACAGCATGAGCGCGCCGTCCCAGGAATCACGTGCAGGCCACTGCCCGTCGCCCGCCGGGAAGAGGCGTCGCCCGCGGCGCAGCCTCGGGCCGGGCTCAGAACGTGTACGTCTCGTCCCCGACCTTGAACTCGACCTGTTCCAGGTTCCTGATGCGCTGCCTCGCCTGCTCCGCCTGCTCGCGCAGCGTCTGCTCCAGCACGGCCGGGTCGGCCTTCAACGCCTCGTCCTTGTACCGGACCTCGAGGACGCCCTGGTCGCCCTTGATGTGGAAGTCCTGGATGTCCTCGGCACCGGGCATACGACGGAACATCTCGGTGACCTCGCTGGCGTCTCCCAGCCAGCTGCCCCTGTACTCGTCCAGGCTCGACCAGTCGAACTGCTCCAGCGTCTGCCGGCTCATCTCCTCCAGGCCCTGCAGCGAGGCCCGGGCCTCGTCCGCCCTGTCGGTCAGCTGATCGATCTGGGCGCAGCCGGTCAGCCCGCCGCCCACGGCGAGCGCCGCAGCGGCGAGGAGGACGGCGGGACGGTGTCGGCGGTGGGCAGCGGTCATGGCGACATCGTAGGCGGACATCCTGGACGTCGTCGGGAAGCCACCGGGCCTGCGGGCCCGGTCCGGCGCCGGCTCAGCGGCGGCCGCGCTTCTCCCGCACGCGCATGCCGATCTCGACCGGGGTGCCCTCGAAGCCGAAGGTCTCGCGCAGGCGGCGGATGATGAAGCGGCGGTAGCCCGGGTCCAGGAAGCCGGTGGTGAAGAGCACGAACTTCGGCGGGCGGGAGGAGACCTGGGTGGCGAACAGGATACGGGGCTGCTTGCCGCCGCGCAGCGGATGCGGGTGGGCCGCCACCAGCTCACCGAGGAAGGCGTTGAGCTTGCCGGTCGGAATGCGGGTCTCCCAGGACTCCAGGGCGGTCTCCAGCGCCGGGACCAGGCGGTCCTTGTGCCAGCCGGTCTTCGCCGAGATGTTCACGCGCGGAGCCCAGGCCACGTGGGCCAGGTCCCGCTCGATCTCCCGCTCGAGGTCGTGGCGGCGGTCCTCGTCCACCTGGTCCCACTTGTTGTAGGCCAGCACGAGGGCACGGCCGGACTCCAGCGCCATCTGGACGATGCGGACGTCCTGCTCGGAGATCACCTGGTTCGCCTCGAGGAGCACCACGGCCACCTCGGCGCGGTCCAGGGCGGACGCGGTGCGCAGGGAGGCGTAGTAGTCCGAGCCGTGGGCCATGTGCTGGCGGCGGCGGATGCCCGCGGTGTCAACGAAGCGCCACAGGCGGCCGCCGAGCTCCACGAGCTCGTCCACCGGGTCGCGGGTGGTGCCGGCCAGGTCGTCCACCACCACGCGATCGGAGCCTGCCAGCTTGTTCAGCAGGGAGGACTTGCCCACGTTCGGACGGCCGATCAACGCGATCCGGCGTGGGCCGCCGCGCGGCACGAGGCCACCGTAGGCGGACTGCTCCGGAAGCTCCTCCAGGGCGGCGTCCAGCAGGTCTGCGGTGCCGCGGCCGTGGATGGCCGACACCGGGTACGGGTAGCCGAAGCCCAGGGACCACAGCTCGGCGGCGTCGGCCTCCTGCATGGCGTCGTCCACCTTGTTGGCGGCCACGATCACCGGGCGTGCCTTGCGGCGGAGCATGGTCACCACGGCCTCGTCGGTGGCGGTCATGCCCACCGTGGCGTCCACGACGAAGACCACGGCGTCGGCGACGTCCACGGCGAGCTCGGCCTGCTCGGCCACGCGCTTGTGGATGCCCTTGGCGTCGTGCTCCCAGCCACCGGTGTCCACCACGGTGAACACGCGGCCGTTCCACTCGGCCTCGTAGGAGACGCGGTCACGGGTGACGCCGGGGACGTCCTCCACCACGGCCTCGCGGCGGCCGATGATGCGGTTGACCAGCGTGGACTTGCCGACGTTCGGGCGGCCCACGATCGCCAGGACCGGCGGAACCGGCGCGTCCGTGACGTCGTCGGTCTCGTCGTCCCAGCCGGTGAGGAGGGAGGCGTCGTCCTCGTCCAGGTCGTAGTCCTCGAGGCCGGCGCGCAGGGAGGCGGCGCGGGCGTCGGTCTCCTCCTCGGTCATGGCGGCCAGGCGCTCGGCGACCTGGTCCTCGTGCTCGGGGATGTAGTCCTGGCCCTCGTCGGGCAGGGTCCTGTCGTTCTCTCTCACGGGCGGTGTCCTTCCACGGCCGGGGCTCCGGCCTGCAGCTGCACGGCGGCCAGGACGGCCGCGACGGTCTGGTCGAAGTCCAGCTCCGAGGAGTCCACAAGGGTCACACCGTCGGCGGGGCGCTCGAAGCTGGAGTGGGCGGAGTCGGTGCGGTCGCGTCCGGCGACCTGCGCCTTGAGGGTCTCAGCGTCCACGCCGGAGGCGGCTGCGGCGAGCTGTCCGGAGCGGCGGGCCATGCGGACCTGTTCGGAGGCGGTCAGCAGCACGCGGGCCTCGGCGTCCGGGGCCACCACTGTGGTGACGTCGCGGCCCTCGGCCACGATGCGGCCGGCGCGCTCGATCTCCGCGCGCTGGCGGCCCTGCAGGATCTCGCGCACGGGGATGACGCCGGCGACGCGGGACACGACGGCGGTGACCTCGGGGGTGCGGATGGCCTCGGTGACGTCGTGGCCGCCGACGGCGATGTGCTCGGAGTCCGGATCGGTGGACTGGGTCAGCTCCATGCCGCGCACGGCCTCGGTGACGGCGTCGGCGTCGTCGAGGTCCACGCCCTCGTTGACGCAGTGCCAGGCTGCGGCGCGGTACATGGCGCCGGTGTCCAGGTAGACGGCACCGAGGGCGCGGGCCACCTGCTTGGACACGGAGGACTTGCCGGAGCCGGACGGGCCGTCCACGGCCACCACCAGGCGGCCGGAGGCCACGGGCGCGACGTCGGTCGGAGTCCCGGTGACGTCGACGACGCCGTCCACGGCCGGGCTCGGGGTGGGGTTCGGGTTCTCGGTCATCTCAGACCACCTTCCATCCGCGTTCGGTCAGGGCGGCCGTCAGCTCCTCGCGGCGGCCGGGCAGCACGGAGATCTCCAGCATGCCCACCTCGTGTCCCGAGGCGTGGTCCATGCGCAGGTCCTCCACGTTGACTCCGGCGTCGCCGGTGGCCTGCAGGACCGCGGCGATCTGTCCGGGGGTGTCGTCCACGACGACCGTCACCACGGCGAAGGCCTGCGGAGGGGCGCCGTGCTTGCCGGGGATCCGGGTCTGGCCCGCGTTGCCCTCGGCGATCAGCTGGGCGATGTCGAGCCTCGCACCGGGGGCGTCCGGGGCCTCGAGGGTGCCGATCAGCCGGTCCAGGTCCGCGCGGACCCCGTGGAGGATCTCCACCAGGCGCGTGGCGTTGCCGGCGAGGATCTGCACCCACAGCTGCGGGTCGGAGGCCGCGATGCGCGTGGTATCCCGCAGGCCGTTGCCCGCCAGGGCCAGCGAGGCGGCCGGGGTCTGCTGCAGCCGGGAGGCCACGAGCGAGGCCGCCACCTGGGGCAGGTGCGAGATCAGGGCGACGGAGGCGTCGTGCTCCCCCGCGTCCATCGTGTGCACCGTGGCGCCGGTCAAGGCCGCGAGCGCCTCAGCAGCCGCGACCGCCTCGGCTGCGGTGTCCGGTTCGGCGCAGACGACCCAGGGCGCGGCGGTGAACAGGGTGCCACGGGCGGCGACGGGGCCGGACCGCTCTCGTCCGGCCATCGGGTGGGTGCCCACGTAGCGGCTCGCCGACTCCGCGGAGAGCAGCCCCTTCTCGACGGCGGCACGCACGTCCGCCTGCACGCTCGCCTTCACGGACGCGATGTCCATGACCACGGCCTCGGGCCAGCGGCGCAGCGAGTCCACGGCCACACGGCCGGCCACGTCCGGCGGCGCGGCGACGACGACCGTGCCCGGCGTCGTCACGTCCGCGCCCTCGCCGGCACCGGCCCCGGCGACGTCCCCCTCGAGCTCCACGGCCCGACCGGCGCCGATGTCCCGGGCCACGGCGAGCGCGGAGGGGGACGGGTCGTGCAGGAGCACCTCGACGCCGCTGCCGCGCAGGGCGAGGCCGATCGAGGTGCCGAGCAGGCCGGTGCCGCGCACCAGCACCGGCTGCGGCAGCGCCGCAGGACCGGCCGTGCTCACAGGCCCACCATCGCCTTGAGGTGGCCGAGTTCCTGGGCGTTCATGACGCGGACGGAGCCCTGCTTCTGGTCGCCGAGCAGGATCGGGCCGATCTTCACACGCACGAGGCGCTCGACCGGGTGGCCGACGGCGTCGAACATGCGGCGGACGATGCGGTTCTTGCCGGAGTGCAGGACGACCTCCACGAGCACGTGGCCCGGGGTGGAGTCCACGAGCTTGAACGAGTCGACCTTGGCCGGTCCGTCCTCCAGCTCCACACCGGCGCGCAGCTGGTTGGAGACGCCCTTGGGCAGCGGCCCCTTGACCTGGACCAGGTAGGTCTTCGGCACCTCGTAGGAGGGGTGCAGCAGGCGGTTGGCGAGCTCGCCGTCGTTGGTGAGGACCAGCAGGCCCTCGGTGTCGTTGTCCAGGCGTCCCACGTGGAAGAGGTGCTCCTGGCCGGACTTGAGGTAGGTGGCGATGGACGGCCGGCCGTCCGGGTCCACCATGGTGGAGATGACGCCGCGCGGCTTGTTGAAGACGAGGTACTGCTTGGCCACGTCGGTCTGCACGGAGATGCCGTCCACGCGGATCACGGAGGTCTTGGGGTCCACGCGCAGGCCGGGTTCGGTGACGATGACGCCGTCCACCTCCACGCGTCCCTCGGCGATGAGGTCCTCGCAGACGCGGCGGGAGGCGACTCCGGCGGCCGCCATGACCTTCTGCAGGCGCTCCCCGTCCTCGTGGTGGATGCGGCCGAGGTTCTGCTCCGCGGCGCGGGCGGCGCCTGCGCCCTTGCCGCGGCGGGTGTGGCGGCTGCGCGGGGCCTCGTCGTAGAAGTCCGGGGTCGGCTCGTCGCGGCGACGGGGACCGCCCTTCCTCCCCGCGCCCTTGCGGGCGCCGATCTGACGCTGGAAGTCACGCTCCTGGAACGGCCCGCCGCGCTTGCCGACGGCGGGGGTTCGTCCGGAGCCTCGCGGCTTGCGGGAGTTCATGGGAGTCGTGGTC
This sequence comes from Micrococcus lylae, assembly GCF_900163825.1. Classification (NCBI taxonomy): domain Bacteria; kingdom Bacillati; phylum Actinomycetota; class Actinomycetes; order Micrococcales; family Micrococcaceae; genus Micrococcus; species Micrococcus lylae. Next base: position 57,874 of record NZ_FUKP01000045.1, read on the forward strand.
CTTCCTGGTTCGTCCGCTCGCTCGGCGCGGCGCAGTCGGCCGGTCTCGTCGGCCGTGGGCACAGGCTGCGGGCGGTGGTGTCGGTGGGGGCGCCGCGGCGTCGGCCGCCGGGCCCCGGACGCGCGTCGGGCGCACGTCGAACTGCCATTCTCGCAGATCGTCGCGCGCCCGTCGCGGTCTCGCCGGTGTGAGCTTCGGCCCGCCCGGCGGCGACTCAGCCGGTCACGGCGCCCCGCCGCGGCAGATGAGCTCGCGCGCGAGCTGCCGGTAGGCCTTGGCGCCGTCGTGGTTCTCGGCGAACTGCGTGATCGGGGCGGCGGCCACGGTGGCGTCGGCGAACTTGATGGAGCGCTTGATGACGGTCTCGAAGACCTTGTCCCCGAAGCCGGCCACGAGCGAGCCCACGACCTCCTTGGAGTGGAGGGTGCGCTGGTCGAACATGGTGGCCAGCACGCCGTCGATCTCCAGGTCCGGGTTGAGGCGGTCCTGGACCTTCTCGATGGTCTCCACCAGCAGGGCCACGGCGCGCAGGGCGAAGAACTCGGCGGTCAGCGGGATGATCACGCCGTGGGAGGCGGTCAGGGCGTTGACGGTGAGCAGGCCGAGGGACGGCTGGCAGTCGATGAGGATGACGTCGTACTCGTCCCGCACCTGGCGCAGGGCCCGCTCGAGCACCTGCTCGCGGGCGACCTCGTTGACGAGCTGCACCTCGGCGGCGGACAGGTCGATGTTCGCCGGCAGCAGGTCCATGTTCTCGAACTCGGTCTCGAGGATCGCATCCTTGGCCGAGGTCTTCCGCTCCATGAGCACGTTGTAGACGGTGACGTCGAGCTCGTGGGGGCTGGTGCCGAGCCCTGCGGAGAGGGCTCCCTGGGGGTCGAAGTCCACCATGAGCACGCGGCGGCCGTAGCCGGCCAGGGCCGCACCGAGGTTGATGGTGGAGGTCGTCTTCCCGACGCCGCCCTTCTGGTTCACCATCGAGATGATGCGGGCCGGACCATGGCCCTCGAGCGGGCGCGGCTCGGGGAAGTCGTGCTTGGGCCGTCCGGTGGGGCCCAGGACCGGCTCGCCCTTGATGGTCATCACGGGGATCGGGTCGTACGTCGACACGGGCTGCGACTCCTTCTGCCCGGAACGGCGCGCGGCCGCGGTCCGGGGCGGGTGGCTGGGGGCGGCGTCCTCCGCACCTCCTGCACCGGTGCGGTGCCGGGGGCGGTCGGAGCCGTTCTGCTCGGACTCCACAGTAGACCCTGCTCGCGGATCGTGCCGAGGCCGCAGGCCACGACGACGACCCTCGCCTCCGCCGGCCGCGTCCCCCACGCTCCCCGACGAGCCGGTGGCCTGTCAGCCGCGCGGAGAGAGCAACGACTTCAGGTCCTCGAGCACCGAGGCGTCCTCGATGGTCGAAGGCACGGTGTACTCCTCGCCGTCGGCCATCTGCCGCATGGTCTTGCGCAGGATCTTGCCGGAGCGGGTCTTCGGCAGGGCATCCACGATCGCCACGTCGCGGAAGTCGGCCACGGGGCCCACGCCGCGGCGGACGGCCGCTGTGAGCTCGTCGAAGAGCATGGTCTCCTCCTGTGATCCGGGGTCGGGGGCGGCCACGCCGGACTTGAGGACCACGTAGCCGGAGGGACGCTGTCCCTTGAAGTCGTCGGCAACACCGATCACGCAGCACTCGGCGACCGCCGGGTGCGTGGCGAGTGCGGCTTCGAGCACGCCGGTGGACAGACGGTGGCCGGAGACGTTGATGACGTCGTCCGTGCGGCCCAGGACGAACACGTAGCCGTCGTCGTCGACGATGCCGGAGTCGCCTGTGGCGTAGTGGCCTTCGAACGCGGACAGGTAGGAGTCGATGAAGCGCTGGTCGTCGCCCCACAGGCTCTGCAGGGTGCCCGGGGGCATCGGCAGGCGGACGGCGATGTTCCCCTCCACTCCGGCCTCCACCGGTTCGCCCATGCCGTCCAGCACGACCACGTCGTAGCCCGGTGACGGGACCGAGGCCGAACCGGTCTTCACCGGCAGCAGCTCAAGGCCCACCGGGTTGGCGGCGATGGCCCAGCCCGTCTCGGTCTGCCACCAGTGGTCGACCACCGGGATCTGCAGCAGCCCTTCCGCCCACTTCTGGGTCTCGGGGTCCAGCCGCTCGCCCGCCGCGTAGAGGGTCTTCAGGCAGGAGATGTCGTACTGGTCCTTCAGCTCGCCGTCCGGGTCCGCGCGGCGGATGGCGCGCAGAGCGGTGGGGGCGGTGAAGAAGGACTTCACCCCGTGCTGGGAGATCACGCGCCAGAACGCGCCGGCGTCCGGGGTGCCCACCGGCTTGCCCTCGTAGAGGACGGTGGTGGCACCGGCCAGCAGCGGGGCGTACACGATGTACGAGTGGCCCACGACCCAGCCCACGTCCGAGGCCGTGAACATGACCTCGCCCGGGCCCACGTCGTAGATGTTCTCCATGGTCCAGCGCAGCGCCACGGCGTGGCCGCCGTTGTCCCGGACGACGCCCTTGGGCTTGCCTGTGGTGCCGGAGGTGTAGAGCACGTAGAGCGGGTCGGTGGCCTTCACGTCCACGGGGGCGGCCGGCTCGGCGGCGTCCACGGCCTCGCCCCAGTCCTTCCAGGTGGCGCCGCCGCGGTCGGCGACGTCGGCCAGAGCGGTCTGGAAGCCGTCGCGGTGGTGCACCAGCACGGTGCGGACGGTGTGCTCCGCCTCCTCGAGGGCCTCGGCCACGGCCGGCAGGTACTCCACACGGCGGCGGGGCTCGATGCCGCCGGAGCAGGTGAGGACCACGTCCGGGGCGGCGTCGTCGATGCGGGCGGCCAGCTCCTTGGGGGCGAAGCCGCCGAACACCACGGAATGGACGGCGCCCAGGCGGGCACAGGCCAGCATGGCGATGGGAGCCTCGGCGATCATCGGCAGATAGACCAGGACGCGGTCCCCCTTGGCGACCCCCTCGGCGGCCAGCGCACCGGCGACCGCGGCGACCTTCTCGGTGAGCTGCGCGTAGGTGTACTCGGTGACCTCGCCGGTCATGGCGGAGTCGTGGACGAGCGCGACGGCGTCCCCGCGGCCGGCTGCGACGTGGCGGTCCAGGCAGTTGTAGGCGGTGTTCATCACGCCGTCGGGGAACCAGCGGTACAGGGGCGCGTCGGAGTCGTCGACGGCCGAGGTGGGCCGGGTCGTCCAGTCGATGGCCTGGGCGGCCTCCAGCCAGAAGCCGTCCGGATCGGACAGGGACCGGGCGTGCGCCTCGGCGTACGCGCCGGCCGTGGGGGTGGTGGAAGCATCATGAGTCGCCATACCCTGATCGTAGTGTCCCCACTCACACACGAACAAGGTTCGATGTATACATTTTCTCCATGCGACAGGGAAATGACCCCGGTGGCTTCCCTTACTTCCGTACGTTCTGTATACACTGGAGTCATGCGAGCAAGTGAGAGGGCGTACCACACGCTCCGGTCCGAGATCCTGGACTGGACGCTGCCGCCCGGCACCGTGCTCGGAGAGGTGGAGCAGGCCGAGCGCCTCGGCATCTCCCGCACGCCTGTGCGCGAGGCCCTCTCCAAGCTGGTCGCCGACGGTCTGGCCGAGCACGGCGGCGGCCGCGGCGTCCTCGTCGCAGACCTCTCTCTCGAACAGGCCGACCAGCTGTTCGACCTGCGCATCGCCCTCGAGTCCCTGCTCGCCCGCCGCGCCGCCGAGCGCGCCCGGGGCGAGACCGCCGACCGCTTCCGCGCCCTGGCCGAGCGCTTCGCCACGGTGGCCGACGCCCTCGACGCCGGGGCCGACCCCTCGGACTACTACGACATGGCCGGCGACCTGGACGTCGCCCTCGACGAAGCGGCGGCCAATCCCTACCTCGTCTCGGCGCTGCGCACCCTGAGGCTGCACCTGGCCCGGCTGCGCCGACTCTCCGCCAACGACCCGGCCCGTCTGGCCGCCTCCGCGGCCGAACACGCGGACATCGCCTCCGCGGTCGCCTCCGGCGCCGGGGACCTGGCCGAGGCCACCACGCGGGTGCACCTGCACCACGCCTTCCGCCACCTGACCAGCCACACGACCCCCGACCACACCGACACACTCTTGACCGCGTCGTCGAAGGAGAACCGATGAAGAACCACGAAGTCCGCGTCTACCGCTCGGAGGAGAACCTCCCCCGTGAGGACCAGCTCGCCTGGAAGCTCGCCGAGGTCGCCGTCGACCCCGTCGAGGTGGAGGCCGAGGTGGAGGAGATGATCATCAACCGCATCATCGACAACGCCTCCGTCGCCGTCGCCTCCCTGAAGCGCGGCCCGATCGTTGCCGCCCGGGCGCAGGCCATGTGCCACCCGGTGTCCGCCAACGGCGAGGGCGCCACCGTCTTCGGCATCGACCAGAAGGTCTCCCCGGAGTGGGCCGCCTGGGCCAACGGGGTCGCCGTCCGCGAGCTGGACTACCACGACACCTTCCTCGCCGCCGAGTACTCGCACCCGGGCGACAACATCCCGCCGATCCTGGCCGTCGCCCAGCACGCCGGCCGCTCCGGCAAGGACCTGGTCCGCGGCATCGCCACGGGCTACGAGGTCCAGGTCGACCTCGTCAAGTCGATCTGCCTGCACAAGCACAAGATCGACCACGTGGCCCACATCGGCCCGTCGGCCTCCGCCGGCATCGGCACCCTGCTCGGCCTGGACACCGAGACCATCTTCCAGGCGATCGGCCAGGGCCTGCACACCACCACCGCCACCCGCCAGTCGCGCAAGGGCGAGATCTCGACGTGGAAGGCCCACGCCCCGGCGTTCGCCGGAAAGATGGCCGTGGAGGCCGCCGACCGCGCCATGCGCGGCCAGACCTCCCCGGTCCCGATCTACGAGGGCGAGGACGGCGTCATCGCCTGGATGCTCGACGGCCCGGACGCCCGCTACGAGGTCCCGCTGCCGGAGAAGGGCGAGCCCAAGCGCGGCATCCTGGACACCTACACCAAGGAGCACTCCGCCGAGTACCAGGCCCAGGCCTGGATCGATCTGGCCCGCAAGCTCCACAAGGAGCACCCGGAGGCCACCGACCCGAAGAACGTGGAGTCGGTGCTCATCAAGACCTCGCACCACACCCACTATGTGATCGGCTCGGGCGCGAACGATCCGCAGAAGTACGACCCGACGGCCTCCCGCGAGACCCTCGACCACTCGATCCCGTACATCTTCACCGTGGCCCTGCAGGACGGCACCTGGCACCACGTGGACTCCTACGCCCCGGAGCGCGCCGGCCGCGAGGACACCGTCGCCCTGTGGCACAAGGTGACCACCGTGGAGGACCCGGAGTGGACCCGCCGCTACCACTCGATGGACCTGGACGAGAAGGCCTTCGGCGGCGCCGTGGAGATCACGCTCGCCGACGGCACCGTCATCACCGACGAGATCGCCGTGGCCGACGCCCACCCGCTGGGCGCCCGTCCGTTCGCCCGTGAGCAGTACATCCAGAAGTTCCGCACCCTGGCCGAGGGCATCGTGACCCCGGAGGAGCAGGACCGGTTCCTGGACGCCGTGCAGCGCCTGTCCGAGCTCAAGGCCGGCGAGCTGGACCAGCTCAACGTCAAGGCCGACCCGGCCTGGCTGACGGAGCAGGACCTGGCCGACGCCCCGAAGGGACTGTTCTGATGCTGTACTCCACGCTCACCGCCGAGCAGAAGCGCAAGAACCTGCGCGCGACGCTCGCCGAGGGCGGCGCCGCCCAGTTCCCGGGCGCGTTCACCCCGCTCACCGCGCGGCTGATCGAGGAGAAGGGCTTCCCCGGTGTCTACATCTCCGGTGCCGTCCTGGCGAACGAGCTGGGCCTGCCGGACGTCGGCCTGACCACCCTCACCGAGGTCGCCGCCCGCGGCGGCCAGATCGCCCGCCTCACGGACCTGCCCTGCATCATCGATGCGGACACCGGGTTCGGCGAGCCGATGAACGTGGCGCGCACCGTCCAGGAGCTCGAGGACGCCGGCCTGGCCGGCTGCCACATCGAGGACCAGTTCAATCCGAAGCGCTGCGGCCACCTGGACGGCAAGAACATGGTGGACCTGGAGACCGCGGTCAAGCGCATCCGCGCCGCCGTGGACGCCCGCCGTGATCCGAACTTCCTCATCATGGCGCGCACCGACCTGCGCGCCGTGGAGGGCCTGGACGCGGCCATCGCCCGTATGAAGGCCCTTGTGGAAGCCGGCGCCGACGCGATCTTCCCCGAGGCCCTCAAGGACCTCGGCGAGTTCGAGACCGTCTGCAGGGAGCTGAAGCCCCTCGGCGTCCCGGTCCTGGCGAACATGACCGAGTTCGGCAAGTCGGAGCTGTTCACCCGCGACCAGCTCGCCGGCGTCGGCGTGGCCATGGTGATCTACCCCGTGACCCTGCTGCGTTCCTCGATGGGCGCCTCCGAGCGCGTGCTCGACGCGATCCGCACCGAGGGCACCCAGCAGTCGCAGGTGGACCAGATGCTCACCCGTGCGCGTCTCTACGAGCTCGTGGACTACGAGGCGTACAACCAGTTCGACACCGGGATCTTCAACTTCGAGGTCCCGACGCTCGACATCGAGTCCAATAACGCCAACCTCTGAACCACCCCCGCCGGCGGCGCGGCACCCCCACGCCGCGCCGCCGGCCGTTCCCCCAAGGAGGGACACCATGTCTGACGAGATCAAGAAGGGCCTTGCCGGCGTCGTCGTGGACTACACGGCGATCTCCAAGGTGAACCCGGAGACCAACTCCCTGCTCTACCGCGGCTACCCGGTGCAGGACCTCGCCGCGAACCTGCCGTTCGAGGCCGTCGCCCTGCTGCTGTGGACCGGTGACCTGCCCACCGAGGACGAGCTCAAGCAGTTCCAGGAGTTCGAGCGCGCACACCGCGCCCTGGACCCGAACGTGAAGCAGGCCATCGACCTGCTGCCGACCGACTGCCACCCGATGGACGTGGGCCGCACCGCGGTCTCCGTGCTGGGCGCGAACCACCCGAAGGCGGAGGACTCCTCCCCGGAGGCCGAGCTGGAGAAGGCCAAGGCCCTCTTCGCCGCGTTCCCGGCGGTCGTTGCCTACGACCAGCGCCGGCGCCGCGGCCAGGACGTCGTGGAGCCGAACGCGGATCTGGACTACTCCGCGAACTTCCTGTGGATGACCTTCGGTGAGGAGCAGCCGGAGGAGGTCGTCGACGCGTTCCGCGTGTCGATGGTCCTCTACGCGGAGCACTCCTTCAACGCGTCGACCTTCACCGCCCGTGTGATCACCTCGACCCTGTCCGACCTGCACTCGGCCGTGACCGGCGCCATCGGCGCCCTCAAGGGCCCGCTGCACGGCGGCGCGAACGAGGCGGTCATGCACACCTTTGACGAGATCGGCATCCGCAAGGAGGAGTCTCGCGAGGACGCCGCCGGCCGCGCGAAAGCCTGGATAGAGGACGCCCTGGCCCAGAAGAAGAAGATCATGGGCTTCGGCCACCGCGTCTACAAGAACGGCGACTCCCGTGTACCGACCATGAAGGCCGCCCTGGACCGCATGATCGCCCACTACGGCCGCGACGAGATGCTCGGCCTGTACGACGGCCTCGAGGCCGCCATGGGCGAGGCCAAGGACATCAAGCCGAACCTGGACTATCCGGCCGGCCCGACCTATCACCTGATGGGCTTCGACACCGAGATGTTCACGCCCATCTTCATCGCCTCCCGCATCACCGGCTGGACCGCGCACATCATGGAGCAGCGTGCCTCGAACGCCCTGATCCGCCCCCTGTCCGAGTACAACGGTCCGGACCAGCGCGAGCTGCCGAACGGCTGACCGCTCGCATCTCGGACCGCCCGCGGTCGGCCCCCTGGAGCGCCGACTGCGGGCGGTTCGTCGTCAGGGACGCACGGCGCGGGCGGCGCGGGCGGCGCGGAGTGCGAGGACGGTTGCCGGCACTGACGCTGCGGCGCCGGTGAGGGCGGCCAGGACACAGGCTCCTGGCCGCCCTTGCCCCGTCCGGCGCAGCAGTGTCTCCTCGACGAGTGGGATCCTGCTGCCCGTGACCAGTTCCTCCATGTTGTGCACGGCGAACACCGCGAGCAGGACGTGCCCGTCGTGCCCCGTCATCGCCCGACGCCCCATCCGGCTCACCGGGCCCGCGGGTGGGCCGAGGCGTAGACCTCCCGAAGGGTGTCCACGGTGACGAGCGTGTAGACCTGCGTGGTGGTCACCGAGGCGTGGCCGAGCAGCTCCTGGACCACCCGGACATCGGCGCCGCCGGAGAGCAGGTGGGTGGCGAAGCAGTGGCGCAGGGTGTGCGGCGAGACCTCGGCGGTGATCCCGGCGCGCTCGGCGGCGCTGCGGATGACGGCCCAGGCGGACTGCCGGGACAGCCGGCCGCCGCGGGTGTTCAGGAACAGGGCCGGCGTGGTCGTCGTCGCCCCGGCCAGCAGTGCGGGGCGGCCACGGACGAGGTAGGCGTCCAGGGCGGAGGCGGCGTAGCGGCCGACCGGGACCACGCGCTCCTTCGAGCCCTTGCCGAACAGACGGACGACGGGCTGGCCCGGCGCGGGGCCGTCGTCGTACTCGGCGGATTCGGTGCTCTCGGCCAGGGCGGCGGTGATGCCCACGACGTCGTCCACGTCCAGGCCCACGGTCTCGGAGACGCGGGCGCCGGTGCCGTAGAGGAACTCCAGCAGCGCGCGGTCCCGCAGGCCCGTGGGGGTGTCCTCGGAGCAGGCCTCGAGCAGCGCGGTGGTCTCCTCGATGCTCAGGGCCTTGGGCAGCCGGCGGCCGGGCTTCGGCGGGGAGACGGCGCGGGCGGGGTCGTCCGCGGCAAGGCCCTCGAGGGCCCAGAACCGATGGAGGCCGCGGACGGCCACGAGCACCCGGGCGGCGGAGCGGACGGCCAGCGCGGCGCCGCCGTCCCCGCCGGTGGACAGCGCCTGCAGGAAGCCGGTGACGTGGCCGGTGGCCACGTCCTCCGGCGCGGTCACTCCGGAGGCCGCCAGCCAGCGCAGGTAGCGGTCCAGGTCACGGCGGTAGGCGGCGAGGGTGTTCGCGGACCTGCCCTTCTCGACCGTGAGGTGGTCGAGGAACCTCCGGACGGCGTCGGTCAGCTCGGCGGAGGGTGCCGCGGCGTCCTCGGTGCTCATCCCAGTGGGTCGTCCTGGCGGCCGGGCACGAAGGGCGCGTCCACGGGACGCAGTCGCCGCCAGCCGCGGGCGCGGTGGGCGTGCAGGGCCAGGACCGCGACGACGGCCTGCGGGTTGTGGATGCGCCCGTCCAGGACGGCGTCGGTCACCTCGTCCACGGCGATCCAGGCCAGCGGCATATGGGCCTCCTCCTCCGTGCGGGTGAACCGCTCGCCCTCCGGGACCTCCTCCACCTGGCGGGCCAGGAAGACGCGGATGGCCTCGGTGGAGCCGCCGGGGGTGGTGAAGAAGTCGACCAGGGTGTGCCATTCTCGGGCGCGCAGGTCGGCCTCCTCCCACAGCTCGCGGACGGCCACCTGGTGCAGGTCTTCGCCCTTCTTGTCCCGCAGCCCGGCGGGGATCTCCCAGAGCTCCATGCCGACCGGGTGGCGGTACTGGCGGAGAAGCGCGACCTGCTCCTGCGGACCGGCGGAGGTCATGGCGGTGCGGGTGGCCAGGACGGCGACGGCACCGGGATGGATCAGGACCTCGCGGACGATCGGATCGGCGTCCTTGTCCTTGGGGTCCATGCGGAACGTCTCCCGCTCCACGTCCCACACCCTGCCCTCGAAGACGGTCTTGGCCTTCTTGACCCTGCGCGGTGCGTGGACGTCGCGCAGCGGCGCACGCCCGCGGCGGCGGTTCTCGTCGGCGGCCGCGTCCGGCTGCGGCTTCGGTGCCATCTCAGGCGTCCTGCCGGTTGTCGAGGACGGCCTGGACCAGTCCGGCGAACAGCGGGTGGGCGTTCGTCGGGCGGGACTTGAACTCCGGATGCGCCTGGGTGGCGATGTAGTACGGGTGCTGGTCCCTGGGCAGCTCCACGAACTCCACGAGGGAGCCGTCCGGGGAGGTGCCGGAGAAGACCAGCCCGGCCTCCTCGAGCTCCCCGCGGTAGCGGTTGTTCACCTCGTAGCGGTGGCGGTGGCGTTCGGTGACCTCGCTGGTGCCGTAGGCCTCGGCGGCGACGGAGCCGGGGACCAGGGTCGCCGGGTAGGAGCCCAGGCGCATGGTGCCGCCGAGGTCGCCCTCGCCGGCCACGATGTCCTTCTGCTCGGCCATGGTGGCGATCACGGGGTGGTCGGTGTCCTGGTCGAACTCGGTGGACTGTGCGTCGGCCCAGCCGAGCACGGTGCGGGCGTACTCGATCACCATGGCCTGCAGGCCGAGGCAGAGGCCGAGGGCCGGCAGGCCGTGCTCGCGGGCGTGTCTCAGGGCGCCCACCTTGCCGTCCACGCCGCGGATGCCGAAGCCGCCGGGGACGCAGATCGCGTCCACACCGGCCAGCGCCTGGGCGGCGCCCTCCGCGGTCTCGCACTCGTCCGAGGGGACCCAGCGGATGCTGACGCGGGCCTGGTGGGCGAAGCCGCCGGCTCGCAGGGCCTCGGTGACGGACAGGTACGCGTCCGGCAGGTCGATGTACTTGCCGACCAGGGCGATCTCGACCTGGTGCCTCGGCTCGTGGACGGCCTCCATGAGCGTGTCCCACCGGGTCCAGTCCACGTCCTTGAACTTCATGTCCAGGGCCTGCACGGCGTAGGCGTCGAGACCCTGGGCGTGGATGGTCTTCGGGATGTCGTAGATCGACGGCGCGTCGGGGCAGTTGATGACGGCGTCGGCTGGCACGTCGCACATGCGAGCGATCTTGCCGCGCACATCCTCCGGGACCTCGCGGTCCGAGCGGAGGACGATCGCGTCCGGCTGGATGCCGATGCTGCGCAGGGAGGCCACGGAGTGCTGGGTCGGCTTGGTCTTCAGCTCGTGCGACGGGCCGATGTACGGCACCAGGGACACGTGCAGGAAGAAGACGTTCTCCCGGCCGATGTCCTGGCGGACCTGGCGGGCGGCCTCGAGGAACGGCTGGGATTCGATGTCGCCGACGGTGCCGCCGATCTCGGTGATGATCACATCCGGGGCCTGCTTCCCCTCCGCCGGGGCGGCGGGAAGGCGCATACGGCGGCAGATCTCGTCCGTGATGTGCGGGATGACCTGGACGGTGTCGCCGAGGTACTCGCCGCGGCGCTCCTTGGCGATCACGGTGGAGTAGACCTGACCGGTGGTGACGTTGTTGACACCGTCGAGGTCCTCGTCGAGGAAGCGCTCGTAGTGGCCGATGTCGAGGTCCGTCTCGGCCCCGTCCTCGGTGACGAACACCTCGCCGTGCTGGAACGGGTTCATGGTCCCGGGATCGACGTTGAGGTACGGGTCGAGCTTCTGCATCACCACGCGGAGGCCGCGAGCGCGGAGCAGGTGGCCGAGCGACGACGCGGTGAGGCCCTTGCCGAGAGAGGACGCCACGCCACCGGTGACGAAGATCTGGCGGGTGACCGCGCTGGACTTCTGAAGACGAGAATGACGTTGCACCACGGAATTCGAGCGTACCACCGGGCGCGGCCCGTTCACCCCTGGTGTCCCTGTGGACCCTGGGCCAGCAACTCCCGGGCGTGCGCGCGGGCGGCGGTGGAGTCCGCGTGCCCGGCCAGCATGCGTGCCAGCTCCTCGATCCGCTCGTCCGCGTCCAGGACCTTCACGTCCGAGGTGGTGACGCCGGCGTCCGGGTCCGAGTTCTTGCGCACGTGCACGTGGCGGTCCGCGCAGGCGGCGACCTGCGGCAGGTGGGTGACGCAGATGACCTGCACGTGTTCGGCGAGCCGGGCCAGCCGGGCGCCGATGGCCACCGCGGCCTCGCCGCCCACGCCGGCGTCCACCTCGTCGAAGACGAAGGTCGGGACGGGGTCGGTGGCGGCCAGGACCACCTCGAGGGCGAGCATCACGCGGGAGAGCTCGCCGCCGGAGGCGCCCTTGCCCAGGGGTCGTGGCTCGGCGCCGGCGTGGGGGCGCAGCAGCAGGGCCACCTCGTCCGCGCCGTGCGGGCCGTACTCCCCCTCCGGCAGCGGGGTGAGCCCCACATGGAAGGAGGCGTCCGGCATGAACAGCGCGTGCAGCTCCTCGGTGACCTGTTCCTCCAGGCGCGCGGCGGCCTGGCTGCGCAACCGCCGCAGGGCGGCGGCCCGCTCGGCGACCTCGGCGCCGGAGGACTCGATGAGCGCGGCGAGTCCGTCCAGGCGGTCGGTGTCCCCCTGCAGCTCGTCGAGGCGCGGACGCTCCCGCTCGGCCCAGGCGATCACGTCGGACAGCTCCGGGCCGTAGAGTCGCTGCAGCCGGGTGAGCTCGGCCAGGCGCGCCTGGGCCGCGTCGAGGTCGCCTTCGGCATCCGCGTCCAGGTCGGCCTGGTACCGGGCGATGTCGCCGGCGATGTCGTTGAGCACCACGGCTGCCTCCCCGAGCCGGCGGGCGGCCTCGTCCAGCTCCTCCTCCTCGCCGGGGGCGGCCAGCAGCTCCTGGCGGGCGGACTCCACGAGGGCGATCGCCCCGGGCACCTCCTGCCCCGCGTCCGGGTCGGCGCCGGAGAGGCGGCCGTAGGCACCGGCGGCGGTGGCCCGCAGCTGCTCGTGGTCCTCCAGCCGGCGGATCCTGGCACGGACGGCCTCGTCCTCTCCCGGTTCCACGGCGGCCTCGTCGATCTCCTCGAGGCTGCGCTGCAGGGCGTCCGCCTGACGGGCGCGTTCCTGGAGGGCGGCGGTGAGCTCGGCGTGCTCAGCGGTCGCGCCCTTCCAGCGCGCGTGTGCGGTGCGGTAGGCGGCGAGCTCGGCGGCGAGCTCCTCCCCCGCGAACGCGTCCAGGGCCCGGCGCTGGGCTCCGGCGGACCGCAGGCGCAGCTGGTCGGCTTGGCCGTGCACGGCCACCAGGTGGGCGCCCACCTCGCTGAGCAGGCTCACGGGGGCCGAACGGCCGCCGACGGCCGCCCGGGAGCGGGTGCCGCCCCCGTCGGAGGTCGTGGCCACGGTGCGGTTCAGGACCAGGTCCACCGGGCCGTCGTCGTCCTCCGCCTCCACCACGGCGCCGGCCGCCTCGGCGAGGCTGAGCGCACGGCTGTCGGCGGATACGCGCAGGCCTGCGTCCACGACGGCGCGCCGGGCGCCGTGGCGGACGGTGCCCGCGTCGGCGCGGCGGCCCAGCAGCAGGCCGAGGGCGGTGACGACCATCGTCTTGCCGGCGCCGGTCTCCCCCGTGACGACGGTGAAGCCGGGGTCCAGCTCCACGTCCGCGGCGGAGATGACGCCGAGGTCGGCGATGCGCAGGTACTCGATCACGGGCGGTCCTCCGTGGATGACGACGGCCCCCTCTGCCCGCGCAAGTCGACCACCGGCAGCGCCGCGGTGGCCGGCGGCACGACGACCGGACGGGGGGCCGCGTGACGTGGCTCGACGGTCTCGACGGCGGTGCGGGTCGCCTCCGCACGGTCCTCACCGGTGACGGGACCGCGCCAGCCCTCGGTGGGCAGCTGGAACTTGCGCACGAGGCGTTCGGAGAACGGGGTCAGGGACAGACGGGCCAGGCGCACCGGCTCAGCGGAGCGGGAGACCTCGATGCGTGCCTCCGGCGGCAGCTCGACCGTCCGGCGGCCGTCGCACCAGAGGACGCCGTTCTCGTTCGTCCGTGTGAGCACGTCCACGGTGAGCGTGGACGCCGGACCCACCACGAGCGGGCGGGAGAAGAGCGTGTGGGCGCTGATCGGCACGCAGAGCAGGGCCTCCACGCCGGGCCACACGACGGGCCCGCCGCCGGAGAAGGCGTAGGCGGTGGAGCCGGTGGGCGTGGCCATGACGACGCCGTCGCAGCCATAGGAGGACAGCGCGTGATCGTCCACGGAGACCACCACCTCGAGCATGCGCTCGCGGCTGGACTTCTCCACGGAAGCCTCGTTGAGGGCCCAGGTGCGGGCGACCTGGCGCCCTGCGACCTTGACCACCACGTCCAGGGCCATGCGCTCGTCCACGGTGTACCGCTCGCCCGCGACGGCCTCGACGGTGTGCTGCAGGTCGGTGCGCTCGGCCTCGGCCAGGAAGCCGACGTGCCCGAGGTTCACCGCGACCAGCGGAACCTGCGAGCCGCGCACGAGCTCGGCGGCGCGGAGCACGGAGCCGTCGCCGCCCAGGACGAGGCCGATGCTGATGTCCGCAAGGCTGCAGTCCCGCCCGAGGATCTCGGGGGCGAAGTCCTCGGCGCCGGGGGCGAGCTCGCGGACGGCGGCCTCATCGGTGTCGAGGAGGACGGCGCGCAGCCCGGCGTCCTCCAGCATGTCGACGGCCTGCAGGGCGGCGGCGATCGCGTCCTGGCGGCCGGTGTGGGCGAGCACGAGGGCGCGGCGCGGCGCGGTGGCGGACATGGGTTCCTCCCGGACGTGTCTCACCGACGGCCGGCGGGCCGACGGCGCGGTCGTCCCAGCATAGTCAGCGGGGCTGACCCCTCAGGCCCAGTCCACATCGGCATGACCCGGGACGTCTTCGAGGACGGCGGAGGCGGGCGCGTCCGTGCGCCGCAGGTGCAGGAAGAACTCGACGTTGCCGTCCTGCCCGGGCAGCCCGGAGCGGGCCAGTCCCCGCGGGGCCAGTCCGGCGGCCGCGGCCGCCTCCAGCACCCCCGCCACCGCACGACGACGGTCGGCCGGGTTCGTCACGACGCCCGACTTCGGCAGGGCGGCCTTGCCCACCTCGAACTGCGGCTTGACCATGAGCAGCAGGTCCGCGCCGTCGACGCAGACGCCGGCAAGGGCGTCCACCACCAGGCGCAGGGAGATGAACGACAGATCGGAGACGACCAGCTCCACGGGACCGTCGACGTCCTCCGGCACGAGGGTGCGCACGTTCAGCCATTCCCGGACGAGGACGCGGTCATCGGTGCGCAGCACCTCATGGAGCTGGCCGTGGCCGACGTCCACCGCCGCGACGTGGGCGGCGTCCCGTTCCAGGAGGACGTGGGTGAAGCCGCCGGTGCAGGCGCCGGCGTCGAGACAGCGGCGCCCGGCCACGGCGACGTCCGGAAAGGCGTCCAGGGCGCTGACGAGCTTGTGCGCGGCCCGGGAGACGTACCGTGGACCGTCGTCGGCCACGGTGAGTGCCGTCGTCGGCAGGACGCGCTGGGAGGCCCGGGCGACGGGTCTGCCATCGGCGAGGACGAGGCCGGACTTGATGAGGGCGGCCGCCTCGGTGCGGGATCGGGCGAGACCGCGCTCGGCCAGCGCCACGTCTGCGCGGACCCTCACCGGTCGATCTCGGCGGCCAGTGCCGTCATGTCGTCGACGATCCAGCCGGGGCGGTCGGCCTCCCGGGCCTGTTCCGCCGACTGGCGGGTGTCGATGCCGGTGAGCACCATGACCGTGTCGAAGCCCGCGGCGTTTCCGCCGCGGATGTCCGTGTCCAGGCGGTCCCCCACGACCAGCGGATTCACCAGCCCGAGCTCACGGGCAGCGGTCTGGAACAGGTGGGGCTCCGGCTTGCCGGCCGCTACCGGGCAGGTGCCCGTCGCGTGGGAGACCGCTCCGACGAGGGCGCCGTTGCCGGGTGCCACGCCTTCGGCGCGCGGGATGGACAGGTCCAGGTTCGTGGCGATCCACACGGCCCCGGCGTTGACGGCGTAGGCGGCTTCCGCCAGCTGTGCCCATCCGACCGACGGGTCGAACCCCTGGACGACCGCGTCGGGACGGTCGGATGCCGAGCAGACGACGCGGTATCCCGACTCCCCGAGCAGGCCGGCCAGGTAGTCCGAGCCGACCGCCAGCACGCTCGCGCCGGCCGCCACGTGCTGCCGCAGCAGCGCGACACCGGCCTGGGCCGAGCCGAAGACGTGCTCGGCGTCGGTGGGGACGCCGAGGTCTCGCAGGTGGTCCGCCACGGTCTGCGGGGACCGCGAGGCGTTGTTCGTGACGAAGGCGACCGGGATGCCTGCCTCGATGAGCGCGGCCAGGGACTCGACGGCCCCGGGGATGGCACCGGCGCCGGCGTAGACCACGCCGTCGAGGTCGCAGAGCAGGCCGTCGTGACCGTGGAAGAACCGCGCAGTGGACATCAGTCACGCTCCGACGGGTCCACGGCGCCGTCCTGCGCGTGCACGGCATCCTCAGCGGCGTCCGCGTCGGTGCCATCCTCAGCGACGTCCGCGTCGGTGCCATCCTCAGCGACGTCCGCGTCGGTGTCTGAGACGGCTTCCTTGCCTGCCGCCTCGGGTTCTGCACGGGCGGCGCGCTCGGCGTCCTGGGCGGCACGGCGCTCGGCTCGCTCCTCCTCGGACGGGCCGGTGTCGATGTCCACGATGTCAGGGTCGGCGAAGCTTCCCATGCCGAGGGCCTTCTCTGCGACGCGCACGTAGTGCTGCCACTGACGAGACTCCTTCTCCTGGCCGAGGGCGGAGAGCACGTCAGCGTAGCGCTGGAACAGGCGCGGAGAGAAGGGGTACCCGCGGCGACGGTCGAGCTCAGGAATCTCCAGCGCCTTGCGCGCGGCGTCGAGGTCGCCGATGTCCTCGTAGGCTCCGGAGAGCACCATGACCAGTTCGACGCGGGCGTCCCGGTCCAGCGTGGCCATGTCGATCTCGGACGCCAGCTTCACGGCCTTCTCGGAGCGGCCGAGGGCGCGCTCGCAGTCGAGCTGCGCAGCGATGTGGGTCTCGTCGCCGGTGATGCGGCGGTAGGTCCGGAACTCACGGAGCGCTTCGTGCCATTCGCCGGCGACATACGCGGTCAGTGCGACCGCCTCGCGGACACAGGCCAACCGACCGCCGCGCCGGCTGGCGGCCAGCGCATGCTGGAAGGCCTGGGCAGGGTCGTCGTACATGAGACGGCCGGCCATCACGAGGTGCTTGGAGACCCAGGCTGCCTGCTTCTCGTCCAGACCCTGGACCTGCTTGAGCGTAGCTCGGTCGAGTTCCTTGCCGGTCACATCCTCGTCGATGTCAGGAGAACGCCCCTGGTCCACACGGTTGGAGGCGCGCAGGTCCTTGGGATTGTGCGGCGGCTTGCCGGACGTGGACTTCTCAACACGGCCCCTCCCTGCGCCGGCGCGCCCGTGGCGCCCAGGCCGCCCCCCACGGCGCTCGTCGTCACGACGACGCTCTCCGCCGGCACGGGCACCTGATCCGCCGCGTGTGCCGACGTCGCCGTCGAGACGACCCTCACCGCCCTGCCCGCGGCCACCACGATGAGGACGGCCCGACCGCAGGGGACGGCCCTGGCCCGAACCACGGCGCCGCCCGTTCTGGGCCCCTCCCCCGTCACGATCGTCATGACGGTGCTCGGATCGGTGGTCCCGGTCACGGGAGTCGCTCATACAGGGGTCCTTACTACTCGAGGGAAGAATGCTGGAGCCGCCCACGCACACAGCGGATCGACTTCCCATCGTACGACGAGAAGGCCAGGGCAGCCTCCGCCAGAGACAGCGGTGGGCACTGGTCCAGCCGGCACCGGCAAGAGAAGGCCCCGCGCACCAACACACCAC
>NZ_FUKP01000047.1:0-6217 GCF_900163825.1 Micrococcus lylae
GGAGGTTCTTTTCATCGTCAACGTCTATCTGTCACCAACGTCATGGCCGAGTACATCTAGGCGCGCGGTGCGCACGGGCCGCGCAGGGGCACGCGGCAGCGGCGGCGGGTGCACCGGCCCGGCGGCCCCGTTTCGATAGTGTGAGCCCCATGACCGCTCAGATTCCGGCCGCCTCCGAGCTCGATCCCGCGCTCGTCGAGAAGATCACCGCCGCCGTCGACGCCCAGTTCGACGAGACCGTCACCACTCTGTCCGACCTCGTGTCCATCGGCGGCATCGCCTGGGACTCCTTCGACCGCTCGCTGCTGGAGCAGTCGGCCCAGAAGGTCGCCGAGCTCGTCAGCGAGCTGGGCCTGGAGAACGTGCGCATCGTCACCGAGGACCGTGAGGACGGCCAGCCCGGTGGCCCCGCCGTCCTCGGCCACCGCCCCGGTGCCGAGGGCAAGCCCACCGTGCTGCTCTACGCCCACCACGACGTGCAGCCCACGGGCGACGAGTCCCTGTGGAACACGCCGCCGTTCGAGGCCACCCGCGAGGGCGACCGCCTCTACGGCCGCGGAGCGGCGGACGACAAGGCGGGCATCATGCTTCACCTGGCCGCGCTGAGGGCCCTGCAGGCCGCCGCCCCTGAGATCGGTGTGGGCGTGCGCGTGTTCTTCGAGGGGGAGGAGGAGGCCGGCTCCCCGACGTTCCGCACCTTCCTGGAGAACCAGAAGGCGGACCTTCAGGCCGATGCGATCGTGGTGGCCGACTCCGCCAACTGGGCCGTGGGCGAGCCCGCCCTGACCACCTCGCTGCGCGGCGTCGCCGACGGCACCGTCACCGTCCGCGTGCTGGACCACGCCGTGCACTCCGGCATGTTCGGCGGCCCCGTCCTGGACGCCGTCACGCTGCTCTGCCGCCTGATCGCCACCCTGCATGACGAGCAGGGCAACGTCGCCGTCCCGGGCGTGGCGGCGCAGGTCCACGCGGACGTGGACTATCCCGAGCAGACCTACCGCAACGACGCCGGCGTGCTGGACGGTGTGCGGCTGGCCGGCTCCGGCTCGCTCGCCGACCGGCTCTGGAACGGCCCGGCCCTGTCCATCATCGGGATCGACGTGCCGAGCGTGGACACCTCCTCCAACACGATCCAGCCGCAGGCCCGCGCCAAGTGGTCGCTGCGCGTCGGCCCCGGCGTGGACCCGGAGCAGGCCTACGAGGCCGTGGTGAAGCACCTCTCCGAACAGGCCGAGGCCGTGTTCGGCGCCGAGATCACCTTCGAGAAGGGCCACTTCGGCCAGCCGTTCTCCACGGACACCTCGGACCCGATGGCCGCCGCCATGATGGAGTCCTTCCACCAGGCGTGGGGCGTGGAGCCGAAGGCCACCGGCCTGGGCGGCTCCATCCCGTTCACCGCGGACCTCAAGGAGGTCTTCCCGGAGGCGACCATCCTCATCACCGGCGTGGAGGACCCGGACTCCCGCGCCCACTCCGCCAACGAGTCGCTCCACCTGGGCGACTTCCGCAACGCCATCGTCGCCGAGGCCCTCTGGCTCGCCCGCCTGGGCGCCTGAGCACCCCCGCGCACGCCTTCCCGTGCGGTCGCACGGACCGCGTGAGGCGGTGCGCGGAGGGCGAGGTGTCGTCGTCGGGAATCAACCGACGGCCGGTAGTGTTCGCCCTGGAAGAGGACCCGACCACAGTCCCGTCAGACCACGTCCCCCACACGAGGAGGCCACCCATGGCACTGTCCGCTGAAGAGACCGGCGTCGAGATCGGCGCCACCCAGCCGGCCGACGGCCTGCCCCCGCACGAGGTCGAGCTCACCGACGTCGCGGTGGCGAAGGTCCGCGCTCTGCTCGAGCAGGAGGGCCGTACCGACCTGCGCCTGCGCATCGCGGTGCAGCCCGGCGGCTGCTCCGGCCTGATCTACCAGCTCTACTTCGACGAGCGCGTCCTCGACGGCGACACCGTCCGGGACTTCGACGGCATCGAGGTCATCGTGGACAAGATGTCCGTGCCGTACCTGATGGGCGCCACGATCGACTTCGAGGACACCATCTCGAAGCAGGGATTCACCATCGACAACCCCACCGCCTCCGGCTCCTGCGCCTGCGGCGACTCGTTCCACTGATCGGCCAAGGGCCGCGCCGCCGCTGACCTTCCTGCGGGAAGGGGCGGGCAACGACGACGGCCGCTTGCCGCCCGCTTCCGGGCCGGCACCCCGACGGGGGCCGGCCCGTGGCGTGTCCGGAGCCTGTCCGGCGCGCGGACCACGCGGTCTCGAGCCGGGTCCGCACGTGCGTCCAGAGGCGGAGACACGCAGATCAGGACGGTGTCATGGTCAGCAGGATTCGCCGGAAACGATTAGAGTGGAGGGGAATCACCCGGGCACCCCTGCCCGCTGTGAGGGAGATCCGCAGTTCTCTGCGGTTCCCGGCGGTGGAGAGGGAGGCCCATCGCACACGAGATGAAGAGGAAGGCCGTCTGTGAGAGCACAGAATGACGCCGGACGTCGGAGTCGACGCATGCTGAAGGCGGGCGCCCTGGGAGCGGCCGCCACACTGGCGTTGACCGGCTGCTCGGAAGAGGTCAAGCGTGGTTGGTATCCCGGCACGAACGAGACGACCAACCACAATGAGGTGCTGACGAACCTCTGGGTCAACTCCTGGATCGCCGCACTGGTCATCGGGCTGGTCGCCTGGGCCGCCATGATCTGGTGCATGGTGGCCTACCGCCGCCGCAAGAACGACCAGGGCTTCCCGAAGCAGACGGCGTACCACATGCCGCTGGAGACCATGTTCACGGTCATTCCGCTGGTTCTGGTCTTCGGCCTGTGGGGCTTCACCGATCGTGTGCAGACCGAGGTCGACACCCCCGTGGACGACTCCCCGCTGACCGTCACCGTGTACGGCAAGCAGTGGGCCTGGGACTTCAACTACGAGTACGAGGGCCAGGAAGCGCACTACATGGGCGTGCAGGCCCAGCTGGACACCGACGGCAAGGCCGGTGTGCAGGACACCCTGCCGACCCTGTACCTGCCGGTCGACGTGCCCGTGCACTTCGAGCTCAAGTCCCGTGACGTCGCCCACTCCTTCTGGATTCCCCAGTTCCTGCAGAAGCGCGACATGCTTCCCGGCAAGACCAACCACCTCTACCTGACCCCGCAGGAGGAGGGCCGCTTCGACGGCAAGTGCGCCGAGCTCTGCGGCGAGTACCACTCCGAGATGCTCTTCAACGTGGAGGTCGTCTCCGAGGAGGAGTTCAAGCAGAAGCTTGACGAGATGGAGCCGGGCCTGGTCGGGGACGAGTTCAACCGCAACCCCAATGAGAACCCCGACGGTGCGCGTGAGATGGAGAACGACCTCCAGACTCCGCGCGGTGGAGGTAGCCACTGATGACCACGTATGAGTACACGACGGAGGAGACCACGCGCACGGCGGCGCCGCGCGTCGTGCCCCGCTCCCTCGGAAAGATCGCTGTCAGCTGGTTGACGACCACGGACCACAAGGTGCTCGGGTACATGTACCTGATCGTCTCCTTCGCGTTCTTCTGTGTCGGCGGCGTGATGGCCCTGCTGATCCGTGCCGAGCTCTTCGAGCCGGGCATGCAGATCCTGCAGACCAAGGAGCAGTACAACCAGCTGTTCACCATGCACGGAACGATCATGCTTCTGATGTTTGCGACCCCGCTGTTCGTCGGGTTCGCGAACGTCCTCGTCCCGCTGCAGATCGGCGCCCCGGATGTGTCGTTCCCGCGCCTGAACGCCCTGGCGTTCTGGTTCTTCCTGTTCGGCTCGCTGATCGCCTGCGCCGGCTTCCTCACCCCGCAGGGCTCGGCCTCCTTCGGCTGGTTCGCCTACGCGCCGCTGTCCAACACCACCTACTCGCCGGGAGTCGGCGGAGACCTCTGGGTCTTCGGCCTTGCCCTGCAGGGCTTCGGCACCATCCTGGGCGGCGTCAACTTCATCACCACCATCCTGTGCATGCGTGCACCGGGCATGACGATGTGGCGCATGCCGATCTTCACCTGGAACACGCTGATCACCGGCATCCTGATCCTGATGGCCTTCCCGCCGCTGGCGTCCGCGCTGTTCGCGCTGGGCATGGACCGTCGCTTCGGCGGACACATCTTCGACCCGGAGAACGGCGGTGCCATCCTCTGGCAGCACCTCTTCTGGTTCTTCGGCCACCCCGAGGTGTATGTGATCGCGTTGCCGTTCTTCGGCATCGTCTCCGAGATCATCCCGGTGTTCTCCCGCAAGCCGATCTTCGGCTACAAGACCCTGGTGTTCGCGACCACCGCGATCGCGGCGCTGTCCGTGACCGTGTGGGCGCACCACATGTACGTCACCGGCTCCGTGCTCCTGCCGTTCTTCTCCCTGATGACCATGCTCATCGCGGTTCCGACCGGCGTGAAGTTCGTGAACTGGATCGGCACCATGTGGCGCGGCTCGATCACCTTCGAGAACCCCATGCTGTGGACCCTGGGCTTCATGGTGACCTTCCTGTTCGGCGGTCTGACCGGCATCATCCTGGCCTCCCCGCCGCTGGACTTCCAGGTGTCTGACACCTACTTCGTGGTGGCGCACTTCCACTACGTGATCTTCGGCACCGTGGTGTTCGCGATGTTCGCCGGTTTCTTCTTCTGGTGGCCCAAGTTCACCGGCAAGATGCTGAACGAGCGTCTCGGCAAGATCCAGTTCTGGATGCTGTTCGTGGGCTTCCACGGCACCTTCCTGGTGCAGCACTGGCTGGGCGTCATCGGTATGCCGCGCCGCTACGCGGACTACATGCTGGAGGACGGCTTCGCCGCCATGAACGCGTTCTCCACCGTGTTCTCCTTCATCCTCGGCGCGTCGCTGATCCCGTTCTTCTGGAACGTGTACGTCACCGCGCGCCACGGCAAGAAGGTGACCGTGGACGATCCGTGGGGCTTCGGCGGCTCCCTCGAGTGGGCGACCTCCTGCCCGCCGCCGCGCCACAACTTCCACTCGCTGCCGCGTATTCGCTCGGAGCGTCCGGCGCTTGACCTCCACCACCCGGAGCTCTCGCCGTTCTCCCCGCAGCACACCACTGAGGCTTTCGGAGAGAAGGTGACGGCCAAGTGAAGGCGACCGCAAGCATCTTCTGGACCATCGGCACGTTCTTCGTGATCGTGGGAACCGTCTACGGGTTCTGGGTGAAGTGGACCGAATGGGCCGGGATCCCCGCGATCTACGCCCTGGGTGCCATGTCCCTCATGATCGCGTGGTATGTCCAGGCGACGGACAAGCGCTTCAAGCAGGGCCCTGCCGATGACGAGGACGGAGAGATCGTCTCCTACTTCGGCACCTACGGCACCTTCGCCCCGTGGTCCTGGTGGCCGCTTCCCCTGGCGACCGCCTGCGCACTCGTTGCCCTCGGCCTGGCCATCGACTGGTGGATCTTCATCGCCGGCGCCGCACTGGCTGCCTTCGGCACCGCCGGCTGGGTCTACGAGTTCTCGCGCGGCAAGTACGCGCACTGACCTCACAGCCCTGAGCCGCTGAGACAGAGGCGGGCCGCATCCCTTCGGGGGTGCGGCCCGCCTCTGTCTTGTGTGTGAGTGGATGCGTGGGTACGGGAACAGGCGCGGGCACGGATCTGGGGCCGGCCACGGATCTGGGGCCGGCCACGGATCTGGGGCCGGCCACGGATCTGGGGCCGGCACGGATGTGGGGCCGGCACGGATGTGGGGCCGGCAAGGATAGGCGCGGGCATGGACAGGCGCGGGCATCGGTCTCGGTCGCGGGGGTGCGTTTTCGCTAGTGAAATCGGAGGCGCGCTGGGAGCGGCGACGTCGACGTTTTCGCTAGCGACGTCGGAGGCGGTTTCGACGCGCACGGCACAGAGCTCAGCCACGTCGTGGTGGTGTACTGGCTGTTCTTGGAAGAGCAACACCGACAGCCCAGCCTGCTCGCATGGGGACCAACAGGGAGACGTCGCGGTGGAGCATGAAATCCTGATCCGGCAGCTGGGCTGATCCATTGTGAAGGGCAGTGGCTGAGCGGCTGGGCCGGGGCTGACAACGCTCAGGCGGTTGTGCGCCGACACGGTGTGCCGTGGGCGCGTCTCGCAAGGTTCCGAGGCGAGCACTTCCCATTTCGTTAGCGGAAACGTGGGTGTGGCCACGAGAACGGTGGAGGAGAGCGTTCTCTCCGGGCGTGTCAACTTGTCTGTGTAAGCGGGGTGGTCACAGGTAGGGGTTGATCCGG
>NZ_FUKP01000046.1:0-13489 GCF_900163825.1 Micrococcus lylae
GCTTGGGGGCAAGACTCCCGCTCAACGAGTGTCATCAACGTGATGGCCGGGTACACCTAGCCACGTCACTGCCCGCTGTGAGCGAACCCGCGCCGACGCGCCGTGAACTCGCGGCCGGATCGCCGTAGGATCAGCACTTGAACCCGGAGAGTGCCAGCCGGTCGGCCATGCCGAGGCACCAGGCGCCTGCACCCCGAGCCCACCAGATCAGGAGAGGAGTCCGGTCCCGATGAGCGAACAGCCGCGCCGCATGCAGGTGCTGCAGGCCATCGTGGAGGACTATGTCGCCCTGCGCGAGCCGGTCGGCTCGAAGGCGCTGGTGGAGCGTCACGGCCTGGGCGTCTCCTCGGCCACGGTCCGCAACGACATGGCGGCCCTGGAGGAGGAGGGCCTCATCATGGCTCCGCACACCTCGGCCGGCCGCATCCCCACGGACAAGGGCTACCGCGTGTTCGTGGACCGCCTCTCCGAGGTGAAGCCCCTGTCCGCCGCCGAGCGCCGTGCCGTCAAGGCGCTGCTGGAGCCGGAGGCGGACATGGAGCAGATGATGGACAACGCGGTCCGGCTGCTGGCGCAGCTGACCCAGCAGGTGGCCATCGCACAGTTCCCCCATGAGGACGGCTCCACCGTGCGGCACCTGGAGCTGGTCTCCCTGGCGCCGGCCCGCGTGCTGGTGGTCCTGATCCTCTCCACGGGGCGGGTGGACCAGCGTGTGGTCGCCACGGAGCACGAGGCCGAGGACGCCACCCTCGCCGCGCTCAAGCAGGTTCTGCTGCAGTCGCTGGACGGGCTCACGCCTGCTCAGGCCTCCGCCGTCCTGGACACGGCCGTGCTGTCCGTCCCGCCGGAGGACCGTCCGCTGGCGGACACGCTCACCGCCGCCGTCCGCCAGCTGCTGGAGGCGGGCCGCCAGGACCGCATCGTCATGGCGGGCACCGCCAACCTCGCGCGGACCCACGGCGACTTCCCGCAGTCCATCGGCCCCATCCTCGAGGCGCTGGAGGAGCAGGTGGTGCTGCTGCGGCTGCTCACGGAGATGGAACAGGACGTGTCCGGCCTCTCGGTCCGCATCGGCTCGGAGAATGCCGGCTCGCTGGCCGACACCTCCGTGGTGGCCGCCTCCTATGGGCCCGGCGCGGTCGCCAAGCTCGGGGTCGTGGGCCCCACCCGCATGGACTATCCGGGCACCATGGCCGCCGTCCGTGCGATCGCCCGCTACCTCTCCCGGATCCTCAGCACCTGAGGGTCGCCGCCTCATCGGGGGCCTCGCCGCGTCCCGACGACGGCCCTCACCGCATCCTCGAAACCCCATCTGAAGTCTTCTGGAAGGAAGAGTCCCCACCGTGTCCGACCACTACGAGACGCTCGGCCTGTCCCGCGACGCCTCCCAGGAGGAGATCCGCCGCGCGTACCGGAAGCTGGCCCGCAAGTACCACCCGGATGTGAACCCGGGCGAGGAGGCTGCGGACCGGTTCAAGCAGATCTCCCACGCCTTCCAGGTCCTCAGCGATCCGGACAAGCGCCGCAACTACGACTCCACGGGCAACGAGAACGGCAACGCCGGGTTCGGTGGCTTCGGCCAGGGCGCCGGGGGCTTCGGCTTCGCGGACATCTTCGAGACGTTCATGGGCGCCGCCGGCGGCCAGCGCGGCCCGGCCTCCCGCACCCGCCGCGGCCAGGACGCGCAGATCCGCGCGCAGATCTCCCTCAAGGACGCCGTGTTCGGCGCCGAGACCACCCTGCAGGTGGACACGGCCGTGACGTGCGAGGCCTGCAACGGCTCCTGCTGCGAGCCCGGCACCTCGCCGGAGACCTGCTCCACCTGCCACGGCCAGGGCATGATCCAGCGCCCGGTGCGGTCCGTGCTGGGCACGATCATGACCACCGAGGCCTGCCCCGGCTGCCAGGGGATGGGCACCACCCTGCCGAGCCCGTGCCACGAGTGCCACGGCCAGGGCCGTGTGCGCGCCCGGAAGCCGCTGACCATCAAGGTCCCGGCCGGCGTGGACACCGGCACGCGGATCCACCTGGCAGGCCGCGGCGAAGCCGGCCCCGGCGGCGGTCCCCACGGTGACCTCTACGTGGAGATCGTCGTGGCCCCGGACGCCACCTTCGCCCGTGAGGGTGACAACCTGTCCACCACCGTCACCGTTCCGATGGCCGCCGCGGCCCTCGGCACCACCGTCACCCTGGACACCCTGGACGGCCCCCAGACCGTGACCCTGGCCGAGGGCACCCAGCCCGGCCACGTGGAGGTCCTCAAGGGCCTGGGCGTGGGTCGACTGCGCGGCGTCGGCCGCGGAGACCTGCGCGTGAACGTCCTCGTCGCCACGCCCACCGACCTCACCTCGGAGCAGCGCGAGCTCATGGAGCGCCTGGCCGAGCTGCGCGGCGAGGAGGTCGTCCACGGCGCCAAGCACCAGAAGTCGATGTTCGCCCGGATCCGCGAGAACCTGAAGAACCTCTGACGTGACTGCGCACCTGTTCTACGTGGCGCCCGGGGTCCTCGACGACGGCCGCCCCGGCTCGTGCGTGACCCTCACCGGGGCCGAGGCGCGCCATGCCACCGGCGCCATGCGCCTGGGACCGGGGGATCCGATCCTCGTGGCCGACACCGTGGGCCGGCGCGCCCACGGGACCGTGGCCGCGGCGGAGAAGGACTCGGTCACCGTCACCGTGGACCAGGTGGAGAACGTCCCGGCACAGCGCCCGGAACTGGTGCTCGTGCAGGCTCTGGCCAAGGGGGACCGGGACACCCTCGCCGTGCAGACGGCCACAGAGCTCGGCGTGGACGCCGTGGTCCCGTGGGAGTCCGAGCGGGCGATCGTGCGCTGGCGCGGCCCCAGGGAGGCCAAGGCCCGGCAGAAGTGGGCCGATGCCCTCCACGCCGCCGCCAAGCAGGCCCGCCGGGCCCGCATTCCCGTCTTGGAGCCCACCGTCACCGGCGCCTCGGTGAGGGACCTCGTCACGGAGGGGACCGTCGTCGTGGTTCTGCACGAGGACGCGACGCAGGGGCTGACCGCCGCGGACGCGGCGGACTGGTCCGAGGCGGAGCGGATCGTGCTGGTGGTGGGCCCGGAGGGCGGGATCTCCGCCGGCGAGCTCGATGCGCTCACGGACGCCGGCGTGCAGCTGCGGCTTCTCGGGACCAACGTGCTGCGGTCCTCCACGGCGGGACCGGCCGCCCTCGCCGTCCTCCAGCACCTGCTCGGACGCTGGTGACGCACGTAGAATGAGCGGACGCGCCACGTTGCCGCCTGCGGCACAGGCGTCCTGCATGCCCCTGACAGCACCTGCGAACCCCGAGGTGATGAACCCCATCGTGACGTCCTCTCACGCCGAGACCCGTCCCACCGTCCCCACCGGCCACCACAGCGTCCACTTCGCGTCCTCGGACCTGATGGTCCGCACGCTCGGACCCCAGGACGCCCTGCTGCGGATCCTGGCCGGCGTGTACCCGCAGGTCGAGGTCTCCGTCCGGGACCAGGAGCTCGGGCTGGACGGCCCGCCCGCCGAGGTCGCCGCGGTGCGCCGGATCGTGGAGGACCTGCGCGGCATCGCCCACAAGGACATCCCCGTCACCGCGGACACCATGGAGCAGGTGGTGACCCTCGTGCGCGGCGGCCGCGCCCCGGCCACCGCCGTCTCCCGCGCCTCCATCCTGTCCGGCCGCGGCCGCACGATCCGGCCGAAGACCGTGAACCAGCAGGAGTACGTGGACGCCATCGACGGCAGCACCATCGTGTTCGGCATCGGCCCGGCCGGCACCGGCAAGACCTACCTGGCCATGGCCAAGGCCGTGCAGGCGCTGCAGGCCAAGGAGGTCAACCGGATCATCCTCACCCGCCCCGCGGTGGAGGCCGGCGAGCACCTGGGCTACCTGCCCGGCGGGCTGTCCGAGAAGATCGACCCCTACCTGCGCCCGCTCTACGACGCGCTGCATGACATGGTGGAGCCCGAGTCCATCCCGCGGCTGATGGAGGCCGGGACCATCGAGGTGGCTCCGCTGGCCTACATGCGCGGCCGCACCCTGAACGACGCGTTCGTGATCCTCGACGAGGCACAGAACACCACCGGCGAGCAGATGAAGATGTTCCTCACCCGCCTCGGCTTCGGCGCACACATGGTCATCACCGGAGACACCTCCCAGGTGGACCTGCCGCGCGGGACCGCCTCCGGCCTGGCCCAGGCCGTGGAGGTGCTGGAAGGAGTGGACGGGATCGAGATGGTCCGCTTCGACTCGTCGGACGTGGTGCGCCATCGGCTGGTGACCGCGATCGTGGACGCCTACGACACCCTGCGCCCGGAGACCGGCCGCGGCGCCCAGCCCGGAAGGAGCCGCCGTGGCCGTTGAGATCGTGAACGAGTCCGGCATCGACGTGCCGGAACAGGACCTGCTCGCCATGGCGAAGCACGTCTACGCGCGCATGCACGTCCACCCGCAGGCCGAGACCGCGGTGACCGTGGTGGACGCCGCCCGCATGGCCGAACTGCACGTGGAGTGGATGGACCTGGAGGGCCCCACCGATGTGATGAGCCTGCCCATGGACGAGCTCGCCCCCGGCACCGAGGACGCTCCGTCCGAGGGCGTGCTCGGAGACGTGGTGCTGTGCCCGGAGGTGGCCGCCGAACAGGCGGCCCGCGGCGGCCACAGCCGTGACGACGAGCTGATGCTGCTGCTCACGCACGGCATGCTCCACCTGCTCGGCTACGACCACATGGAGCAGGACGAGCGCGCCGAGATGTTCGCGCTGCAGGACCGCCTCGTCGCCGAGGTCCTCGGCCGCCCCGCCCCCGCCCCGACCACCGAGGACTGAGCGAACCGCCGTGATCACTCCCGTCATCCTGGTCGTCGCCTTCGTCCTGTTCATCATCCTCACCTGGGTGTTGGCCCTGGCGGAGTCGGCGTTCACCTACCTCTCGCGCAAGGACGCTGAGGAGATCGCCCGCGCCAGTGGGAAGTCCACGGCCCTGGAGGTGTTGGCCGAGCTGCCGGCGCACATGGGCTCGCTGCGCTTCTGGCGCCTGCTCACCGAGTCGTTGGCCGCCGTGTGCATCACCATCGCGATGGTGGAGTTCACCGGCATCTGGTGGGCGGCGCTGCTGTCCGCGGCGCTGCTGGTGGTGGTGGTCGCCGGCCTGCTGGGCGTGTGGTCCCCACGGCCGATCGGCTCCCGCAACGAGGCCGCCGTGGCCAAGCGCACCGGCGGCATGGTCCGCGGCCTCACCAGGGCCCTCGGCCCGCTGTCCCGCCAGCTGGGACGGGACCGCCGCCGTCCTGAGCTCGAGGTGGACGACGAGGACGACTTCCAGGAGCGCCACCTGCGCGAGGTGGTGGCCCGGGCCCACGACGCGGACGTCCTGGCAGACTCCGAGGCCGAGCTGATCCAGTCCGTCTTCACCATGGGGGACACCCTCGTGCGCGCCGTGATGGTGCCGCGCACGGACGTGGTGACCATCGACGTGGAGCACAACCTCCGCCAGGCCATGCAGCTGTTCCTGCGCTCGGGCTTCTCCCGCGTGCCTGCGGTCGGGGAGGACGCGGACGACGTGCGCGGCATGCTCTACCTGAAGGACGTCACCCGCGCCCTGCACAAGGACGGTGTGGACCCGGAGACCTGCGTGTCCGAGCGGATGCGGGACGTGCGCTTCGTGCCGGAGTCCAAGTCCGTGGCGTCCCTGCTGCAGGAGCTGCAGCGCGAGTCCACCCACGTGGCGATCGTGGTGGACGAGTACGGCGGCACCGCTGGCCTGGTGACGCTGGAGGATCTGATCGAGGAGATCGTCGGCGAGATCTACGACGAGGACGACCGCCAGGACCAGCCCGAGGTGGAGAAGGTCGAGGACGGCGTCTACCTCGTGGACGCTCGCATGAACGTCTCGGACTTCGCGGAGGAGTTCGACGTGGACCTGGACGACGAGGAGGACGTGGACACCCTCGGCGGCCTGCTGGCCAAGCACCTGGGCCGCGTCCCGATCCAGGGCTCCGAGGTGACCGTCCAGGGCATCGTCCTGCACGCCGAGGCCCTGGAGCCGCGCCGCAACCGCGTCTCCCGGCTGCGCGTGACCGAGACCGAGGACCGCCCGCTGCGCTTCCGCCAGCGTGAGGACGAGCAGGACACCGAACCCGGCCAGACCGCGACGAAGGAGCACGCATGAGCCGCAGGGACCGCAGGCAGGACCGTGAGGCTCCGCTGCTGGATGTCAGCGGGGTGGACCCGGAGTTCCGCTCCGGCTTCGTCTGCCTGGTGGGCCGGCCGAACGCCGGCAAGTCCACACTCACCAACGCGCTGGTGGGGGAGAAGGTGGCGATCACCTCCTCGAAGCCGCAGACGACGCGACACACCATCCGTGGCATCGTGCACCGGGACGAGTTCCAGCTGGTGCTGGTGGACACTCCCGGCCTGCATCGTCCGCGCACCCTGCTGGGGGAGCGGCTCAACGACCTCGTGGCGGAGACCCTCAACGAGGTGGACGCCGTGGGCATGTGCATCCCGGCCGACGAGGCGATCGGCCCGGGCGACCGCTTCATCGCCCAGCAGCTGAGCTACCTCAGGCGCACGCCTGTGGTGGCGATCGTGACGAAGACGGACAAGGTCTCCCCGCAGCAGCTCGCTGAGCAGCTGCTGGCCGTGACGGCCCTGGGCGACGAGGTGATCGGCCCGGAGAACCAGGGCGAGGGCTTCCGCGCCGTCGTCCCCGTCTCCGCCGTGCAGGGCCGGCAGGTGGCGGACGTGGAGACGGTCCTCGGCGACCTGCTGCCGGAGGGTCCGCCGCTCTACCCGGACGGCGAGCTCACCGACGAGCCCGAGGCCGTGATGGTGGCTGAGCTGATCCGCGAGGCTGCCCTGGAGGACGTCCGGGACGAGCTGCCGCACTCCGTGGCCGTGGTGGTCGAGGAGATGGCCCCCCGCGAGGACCGGCCGAAGGACCGGCCGCTGGTGGATGTCTGGGCCTCGCTCTACGTCGAGCGGGACAGTCAGAAGGGCATCATCATCGGCAGGAAGGGCGCTCGCCTGCGCAAGATCGGCCAAGACGCCCGCGCCGGCATCGAAAGGATGCTCGGAACCGACGTCTACCTGGATCTCAGGGTCAAGGTCGCGCGCGACTGGCAGCGCG
This sequence comes from Micrococcus lylae, assembly GCF_900163825.1. Lineage (NCBI taxonomy): Bacteria > Bacillati > Actinomycetota > Actinomycetes > Micrococcales > Micrococcaceae > Micrococcus > Micrococcus lylae. Next base: position 7,120 of record NZ_FUKP01000046.1, read on the forward strand.
ACCCGAAACACCTGCATCGACTCGGCATGTAGAGGCATATGTGAAAGACGACACGCTTGGGCGGCGCAGTCGCGCCTGGCCCAGGGAGCTGTTAGCCTCTCACTGGATAGAACAGGCGTCACACAGCTTGATCCGCAGTTCACTCCAGAACTCGACCACCAGTCACTCCAGCCTCCGAGGAGGGGTTCCCCTTGACCAACGAGCAGCCGCGCTCGATCGATCGCCGAACCGTCACCGCGGGCATGGCCTGGGCCGTTCCGGCCGTGGCCACTGCCGCCGCCGCACCCGCCTTCGCCAGCAGCCCGGTCACCGGGGGAGCGGAGTACGGCCTCTTCGTGACCACTGGCCTCAACAACGGCGAGGTCGGCTACGACGGCACCGACGACACGGGTGAGCTCCACCCGAAGACCCCTGCCGCCTACTTCGCCGCCGTGGAGGCCGGGGACAACCCGGAGAGCGACATCAACTGGAACGACGGCTCGCAGTGCTTCAGCAACAGCAACCTGTTCCGCAACGGTGAAGGCTCCTTCACCCCGGTCACGAACTCCGGCTCCGGTGAGGACGGCTCCTACGTCAGCACCTCCGGGTTCTGGTGGTCCGTGCCCACGATGACCCCGAAGAGCGGCGACGGGTACGTCCCGGGTTCCACGGCCACCCTGCAGAAGGGGGCGACCTTCACGACCCTCGTGGAGATCATCCTGCCGCCTTCGGCCAGCTGGACTGCCGATAACATCAGGGTCGGCAGCAGGCGCTGGACCGGTGCACAGTCAGGCAAGCGGGTCACGACCAAGGCCACCACGGCCACGCATCTGGCCAACCAGATGGTCAAGGGTGACTGGTCCATCACCGCACCGCAGAAGACGACCCTCGCTGACGGATCCATCAAGGTCACCGGAACGGTCACCTTCAAGACCACCGAGGACTACACCGTCACGCAGTCCGGGGACACCTACTACGGCCAGGTGGAGTTCATGCCGAACAACATCTACGTCTTCCCCGGCTACGGATGGACGTCGTTCTCGTTGACCTCGTGCGTGACCGACGCGACGATCTCGTACACGGGCCAGCCGGAGGGCATGGACCCGACCCTCACGCTGTCCAACGAGCTCGTGACCACCTCCACGGTGCAGAACCGCCGCTGCTGACATTTTGACGCAGCGCTCAGGCCCGGCCGCGTCACACGCGGCCGGGCCTGAGCGCCGTCTGGGGCCCACCCAGGTGCGGGCGGGGCTGTGCTTGGCTGAGATGGTCCGCCGGCGAACGTTCCGGAGAGTGAGACACGGCGTCACCTGGTGTCCAGCGGATGCGGCAGGGTATCCAATAGGAGGCGAGCACCGGTCCGTGGCCTGCAGCCCCTCCGGGCGAGCCGACGCAACGGCTGTCCGCGCCCCGTCCGGCCCTACAGGAAGAGGTGAGCGCTCATGCGCAACGTCCAGAAGCCGTCCGGCATGAAGTTCGGCAAGTACGCCCCGTACCTGGATCAGTTCACCATCGACCTTCCGGACCGCACCTGGCCGGACAAGGTCATCACCTCGGCACCCCGCTGGTGCGCCGTGGACCTCCGCGACGGCAACCAGGCCCTCATCGATCCGATGGGACCCGAGCGAAAGCTGCGCATGTTCCAGCTCCTCGTGTCCATGGGATACAAGGAGATCGAGGTCGGCTTCCCGTCCGCCTCGCAGACCGACTTCGACTTCGTCCGCCAGCTGATCGAGGGCGACCACATCCCGGACGACGTCACCATCCAGGTCCTCACCCAGGCCCGCGAGCACCTGATCGAGCGCACCTTCCAGTCCCTCGAGGGCGCCAAGCAGGCCATCGTCCACCTGTACAACGCCACCTCGGTGCTGCAGCGCCGTGTGGTGTTCCGCCAGGACGAGGACGGCATCGTGGACATCGCCACCCAGGGCGCCCGCCTGGTGAAGAAGTTCGAGGAGCAGCTCACCGGCACCCAGATCACCTATGAGTACTCGCCCGAGTCCTACACCGGCACCGAGCTCGAGTTCGCCCGGCGGATCTCCGACGAGGTCGCCACGGTGCTGGAGGCCTCCACGGACCGCAAGATGATCCTCAACCTGCCGGCCACCGTGGAGATGGCCACCCCCAACGTGTACGCCGACTCCATCGAGTGGATGCACCGCAACCTCGAGTGCCGTGAAAACGTCATCCTCTCCCTGCACCCGCACAACGACCGGGGCACCGGCATCGCCGCCGCCGAACTCGGCTACATGGCCGGCGCCGACCGGATCGAGGGGTGCCTGTTCGGCAACGGCGAGCGGACCGGCAACGTGGACCTCGTGGCCCTCGGCATGAACCTGTTCAGCCAGGGCATCGACCCGCAGATCGACTTCTCGGACATGGACCACATCAAGCGGACGGTGGAGTACTGCAACCAGCTGCCCGTGCCCGAGCGCACCCCCTGGGGCGGCGACCTCGTGTTCACCGCCTTCTCCGGCTCCCATCAGGACGCCATCAAGAAGGGGTTCGAGGCCATGGAGCAGGATGCCGCGGCCGCCGGGAAGGACCTGGACGAGATGCTCTGGCAGGTCCCGTACCTGCCCATCGATCCGAAGGACATCGGCCGTTCCTACGAGGCCGTCATCCGGGTCAACTCGCAGTCCGGCAAGGGCGGTGTGGCCTATCTGCTCAAGACGGAGCACAACCTGGACCTTCCACGCCGAGCGCAGATCGAGTTCTCCCACGTCATCCAGTCCCTCGCGGACTCGCAGGGCGGAGAGGTCTCCGGCAACGACCTCTGGGACGTCTTCCAGGACGAGTATCTGCCCGCCGAGGACGAGGCCGGCCGCTGGGGTGTCTACCACCTCGGCGCGGTCCAGACCGAGTCCCCGGCCGAGGGCGTGTTCTCCATGACCGTGGAGGTGGAGCGGGAGGGACAGTGGTCCACCCGCACCTCCACCGGCAACGGCCCGATCGCCGCCTTCCTCAGCATGCTGGCGGAGGACGGGGTGGACGTCCGGGTCCTGGACTACTCCGAGCACGCCCTGTCCGAAGGCGGCTCCGCCATGGCCGCCGCCTATGTGGAGGCCGCCATCGGCGACCGCGTCCTCTGGGGAGTCGGGCTGGACCACAACACCACCCAGGCTTCCCTGAAGGCCGTGGTCTCCGCCGTCAACCGCGCCCTGCGCGACCAGGCCTGAGCCCCATGAGGACGGGCTCCTCCGCCGCCGCACCGGGTGAGGGCGGCGGCGGAGCCGCGTCTCGGCGCGGCAGTGCACGCAGCTCCCGCGGACCCGGAGGCGGCTACACCGCCAATTCCTTCCGCACCGAGGGCATCGTGCTGCGCACGCACAGGCTCGGCGAGGCAGACCGGATCCTGGAGATCCTCACCCCGGACCACGGCATCGTCCGTGCCGTCGCGAAGGGGGTGCGGCGCTCCACCTCCCGCTTCGGATCCGTGGTGGAGCCGTTCATGCACTCCACCCTGCAGATCGCCCGTGGCCGCAAGGACCTCCACACCGTCTCCCAGGCCCAGCTGATCACGCCCTACGCCACCTGGTTGGCCGCGGACTATGAGCTGTTCTCCCTCGCCGCGGCCATGGCCGAGACGGTGGAGCGCGTCACGGCCGTGGACGCCGCCGGTGCACAGGCCCAGTTTCGTCTGTTCCACGGCGCCCTGGCTGCCCTGTCCCGACGACGGCACACGCCTTCCCTGATCCTGTCCAGCTTCCTGCTGCGCACGCTGAGCGCAGCGGGCTGGGCACCGTCCTTCACCGACTGCGCCTGCTGCGGGGCGCCGGGCCCGCACCGCTCGCTGGCCATCGCCCTGGGCGGCATGGTCTGCGAGGACTGCCGGCCGTCCGGCTCGTCCCGGCCGGCCCCCGAGACCGTCGGGCTGCTGGCGGCACTCCAGGTGGGGGACTGGGGCGTCGCGGACGCCGCGTCGGACCTCGCCGTGCGAGAGGCCGCCGGTATCGTGGGCGCGTACCTGCAGTTCCACGTCGAGCGCCGGCTGGTGTCCCTCACCGTGCTCGAGCAGATGGCTCAGGCCGCACCACCTGCACCGCCTCGATGAAGGACCAGCACCGATGAGCCCCGTCCGCCGCGACCCCACCGTCTCCAGCCCCGTCGGACGGGAGCGGGCCATCGTGGCTCCTCCGGCGCACCCCTCCGGAGCGCGGCCGCCGGCACTGGACCGGAGGTTCGTGCCGCAGCACGTGGCGATCGTGATGGACGGCAACGGCCGCTGGGCGAACGAGCGCGGCCTTCCGAGGACCGAAGGCCACCGGGCGGGTGAGGCCGCCCTGCTGGATGTGGTGGCCGGCGCCGTGGAGCTGGGCATCGGCCACGTCTCCGCCTACGCCTTCTCCACGGAGAACTGGAAGCGCTCCCCGGAGGAGGTCCGCTTCCTCATGGGCTTCTCCCGGGACGTGCTCCGCCGTCAGCGGGACACCCTGCACTCTTGGAACGTGCGCATCCGCTGGAACGGCCGCACCCCGCGGCTGTGGAAGTCCGTGATCAAGGAGCTGCGGACCGCCGAGGAGCTGACGAGGCACAACACCGGCACCACCCTGCACATGTGCGTGAACTACGGCGGCCGCGCCGCCATCACCGACGCGGTCAGGGCGATCGCCGAGCAGGTGGCTGCCGGCGACCTCACACCCGAGGGCATCCGCGAGGAGACACTCACCCGCTACCTGGACAAGGACATCCGCGCAGGGGTGCGGGGGAGCCGGCCGACCCCGGACGTGGACCTGTTCCTGCGCACCTCCGGCGAGCAGCGCCTCTCCAACTACCTGCTCTGGGAGTCTGCCTACGCCGAGCTGATGTTCATGGACATCCTCTGGCCGGACGTGGATCGCCGCACCCTCTACGAGGCCGTCGAGCTCTATGCCCGCCGTGACCGCCGCTACGGCGGCGCCGTGGACAAGTCCGGGACGTGACCGTCAGCCCCCGTAGGCCCGCAACCACTGCAGGACATCTGCAAACGCCTGGTTGCGGATGGCCTCGGGTGAGGCGAAGACGTCATGCAGGGCGTCCGGGTAGCGGTTGATCGTCACTCGGCGGCCCAGGCGCAGGGCGCGTTCTGCCATGGTCTCAGGCTCCAGCACGATGTCCGCGGTCTTCATCTCCTCGGAGAACTTCGCGCCGCGGAAGCCGCGCTCGGACACCAGGGTCAGCACCGGCTCCTGGATGTCCAGCCCGGCCTTCACCTGCGCGTGGCCCACCAGCACCGCTCCCAGCCAGGCGGCGGGCACCTCGAAGGAGGTCTTCGGCCGCCACAGCGGGTGCAGGTCCCACTCACCCTCCGCCTCCGAGGACAGCGTGCGCCAGTAGAAGTCGATCTTCGGCAGCTTGAGCATGGCGTAGGGCTGACGACTCGCCACCGGGTCCACGATCGTCTTGGCCAGATGCCGCACCCACGTGGACCCCTGCATCTCCAGCCACGGGCTGTTCAACACCAGCGCCCGGATGCGCCCGGGGTTGCGCTCGGCCCACAGCGAGGCGACCAGCCCGCCGGTCGAGTGCGCCACGATGATCGGCTTGTTCTCGTAGGTCCGGCCGATCTCGCCGAGCGCGGTCTCGATGTCCGCGTCATAGTTCAGCAAGGAGTCGGTCCACCCGGGGGTCTGCCCCTCGCGCAGGGAGCGTCCGTAGCGGTGAAGGTCCATGGCGTGGAACGCGTAGCCGGCATCCTCGAAGGCCTTCGCGGCCGGCTCGTTGTAGAAGTAGTCCGCCCACCCGTGGATGAGCAGCACCGGGGTTCGCGAGCGGTCCCGCTCATCAGCCACAGGACGGACGATCGTGACGAGGTTCGTACCCTGGTCGTCCTCGGACACCGCGAAGGTCTTCGCCTCGAAGCCGTCGATGACGTCCGGCTCCCAGTCGCCGCCCGGCTCCGTGGTGAGCAGGGCCGGCAGCTCCGGCGCGCCGGCATCCGATTCGCGCGGATCGGCGGAGGCCGGCACCGCAGCCGGGGTGGAGGAGGAGTCGGGGCGGCGGTCGTCGTCGGGAAGGGTCATGGGATCCAGCCTAGGTGTTGTGGGTCATGAGGTTCTTGACATCGGTGCCGGGCTGAGATGAGACGAGTGGGCCTCTCCCGCAGGATGGAAGTTCCTACACAACCCATCCGCGCGAAAAGGCCCACTCATGACTCACGCTAACGCACCCCTGACCCCCACCGGCCGTCTCAGGATGGTCCACCGTCACCTGAACGACGGGATCCCGCAATCCCACGTGGCCGCTGAGTTCCGGGTGAGCCGGCCCACGGTGGCCACCTGGGTCGCCCGCTACAAGGCTCAAGGCGAGGCAGGACTTCAGGACCGGTCCAGCCGGCCCCAGCGCTCACCTGACCGACTCGATCCGGTCCTGGTCGCCCAGATCCACGCCCTGCGGCGGGAGCGCAAGTGGT